>JANPLJ010000696.1:0-4209 GCA_031426475.1 Pirellulaceae bacterium
CCACAAAGACTGAAAGCAATTTTCCTACGCATGATATGTTCTCTCTATTTGATTCTGATTAAAAAACTGGGAAACCTAAAGCATTTCCAGAGAGATCAGATCAGCCAAACGCATTTCAAAATATGGATAGCTACGTTGGCATGACGGAAGGCGGGCAACTGGCGGGGAAATGCGTTGGTGACTCGACAATGGCGACAACCCACAGAAGCAATTTCGAGAGAGCCAAACGAGTTTTCGAAATTGCTCGAACTCGTTCGTGTCGCATTTCGATCTTGGCAACTGCATCGATCGGAATCGTCGACGGGACGAGAGTTGCCTTTTGAGCCACTTTCGGGTGAAACCGTCTTGGAGACGTTGCAACACTTTGCGCAGCGAGGAATCGCAACACTGGACTTACCACTACCGATCATCAACTGCCGGATTGACTGTGTCCAATCGACACAACACCAGCCTGGCGGCAGGGTCAACGTCCCGCCTAGCAGAAGCATCAAGAAATAATGTGCGATACGAGCCATAAATCGATTATCGAGGTATCGAATGACGAAAGCAAGTTCGAAATCGATAAAAACTATTGAGTTGCGTCGTTTGCTTTCTCAACGATGGCCGCTATCGCTTTTTCGATTCCGGCGAGCGTTTCTTCTCCGCCGCCAACGAATACATGACGCACGAGGCCTTCACGATCGATAATGACGGTCAGCGGTATGGCGCGCGCGTCGTATTCTGTTCCGACTCCCCCGTCCTGGTCCAGTAGAACTAGGCTCTGAATTCGAAGGCGATCGATGGCGCTTTGGGCTCGCTGGGCGGATTCTTGAATGTTGACTCCAACCCACAGGACATCGTCACGATCGAGATCGGTAACGATTCGCTCCACTTGCGGCATGGCATGCATACATGGCCCGCACCAGCTTGCCCAAAAATCGAGAACGATGACCTTGCCCAATTGATTGCCGAGTCGCCATGGTTGGCCGGCGATCGATTTGATCTCGAAATTGGGAGCGGTTTTGCCAACAAGGCTGGAGCTGGTACCCAGCTGCTCGGCCATAGGCAATCCGTTGGGATCGTTTTCTTCGAAGACGGCCGGAGATTTTGCAAGTTGAAGTTGCCAAGCGTTCTCCTCTCGCTTGGCGATGTGGGAGACGATGTCCTTGCCAAACTCCAAACTTTCGATATTGCTCAAAGAACAGTTCACGGGGCCAATAAACGGACTGTCGCCATAGATTTTCTCTTTGTCGATTCGGTCAGGACGGAATGTAAACCGTCCGGTGGATCGAAGCCGAATATGCACTTGGAAGGCGTCCATTTCGGTTTCAGCTTCGTCTTCTTCATTTGCTTTTTCCCATCGTCGATCGTGGAGCCAGATAATGACTGCGACGGCGGCACGTGGAATTTTGATCGGCGAATTCCCTTCTTCGAACTCGGCAAATTCTTCGGTCAATCGAAGCAACCGTCCACGAAGATAATCGCCGTTGGACATAACGATCAAGTGCGTCGGCGGATTGTCACGCTTCATTCGAGGGACTGTCAGAAGTCGCTCCATTTTCTTGACATCGATAGGAAGTCCACGCAAGGGAATCTTGATCTCTGCTGATTGGATTGCTTCATGCGGCAAGAAAGTGCACGATGTCGACGTCGAATGGAATCGAACACCAGTATCATCGATCGATTCGATGGAAGCATCTAGTAGGTCGCCACTGCGTAGCTGCATTCCTCGCGGGGTTCGAAACACAGAAGCGATAACTTGTTCCTCTACTTCCGCCTGACGTATTTGCGCAGGTAGGAAAATGCGAACGTTTCCTCGTATGATCTGATCGGATTTCACAGATGGGGCAGTTGTGTTGGCACGCGATGGGCCGATGGTTCCATGGGCAGTATCACGAATGCCGATCGATTCATCGGAAAACGAGGGTTGAAAGCAAAGCATCGCATTCGGATGGGACTTGGACATTTCCATGAGCTGTCCGGAAATCTCGATTCCGTCCATCTTCAACCTCATTCGTTTCGAAGCTGCCGGAAGAGCGGTCACCGCATCTGATAGTTTTCGAATGCTCAGAACTTGGCTCACCGGACTCACAAACGCATCTTCAGCATACTTGCTCCGAATCCTTAGAAAGCCAGGTTCCGATGCCGCAAGTTCACCCGAAACGTAGCTACCATCGCTCAGCATCACTTGTACTCTGGGTAGTCCGGCATCACCTGTTTGCGAAGCTTTTTGCAAACTAGAGTCCATCGCAATAAACGTAGCCAACTCTTCCAGTGGCACAGTTACTTCTTCAGCGGTTTTCGATTCCAGTGTAAAGATCGCTGATTGTGCATCGTAACCTTTCAATTTCCCGGTAACTTCTCTTCTTACTTGCTGGGTTTCACTCGATGCGTCACCGTATGGGTAAGGCAAAGAACCATTCCATTTCGAAACGTTTACTGCGTCGAGCGACCAACTGGAACCGTGGTTCACGAACGCGACATTCGGATGGAACGTGGCTGGCTTGTCGGCCAGTTGGATTTTTCCAAGCAACGCCCCCGACGATGAAAAGACAGCCACAAGGCCGTTCGTTTGATCGAAGTAGATCGTTAAAGCAATATCGGTTTCGTTTTCCCCCAGTTCGCGAAGAAACGTTGCGTCAGCTTGTCGCTGGACTTGATGAACCAAAACCAAACCTCGGTCCCAGACTTCAATATGAGGAGCTTCTGATTTCGACGACGTACGCGAATCCACTCCCAAAGCAATATCGAATTGCGGTTGGCCTTCCCAGGACATACGAATATCCATTCGGGATTGCGGGGCAAGGTGTACATCGCAGGCTAATCTTTCAGATGTCTTGCTAGCCACCAGCGCTCGGCCGTTAAATTGCCAGCCTTGTTTCTCTGCGATCGCACGAATCGATGGCTCGGACGCCATTCCGTTGAACAACAAATCATGGGGCGTTTCAACGCGACGTATTTGAGAAAGTTGTGCTACCGGAATGGTCAAATCGCCGAGAATCGCGTTGCGAATTGTAATGTTCTGTTCGTCTGCGGCGATCATGGAGCCGTTTATCGAATCAGAGCCATTGATATTAAATAGAAGGGACTTGTTGTCAGTTTTCGCTGCGAGCATAATTCCTGTTTCAAGTCGCTGCAATTGATTGACATCGATCACAAGGGGACGATCGAATTCCTCGCACTGCCAATCGATATGATTCGGCTTGGTGCAACCAGCCAACGCCCCTCGCGCGAAATCGCCGTTGACAAGTCGAAGATGCCCAACCGTTGAATTGTCTTGGGCATCTAAATTCGAAACGAATATCGTTCCAAGTACAAACGACAGGAAGAATGCGGCGAAGCCATGAAACGATCGCAAGGATACTCGACTTGGCATGGACTAACGCTCGTAGATTGGAAGGAAACGGAAATTCAACGCGAGGGCAAGCAACGCCATCGAAGTATCATTCGAAGCGCCTAGCTGTCCGCGAAACATGCCTTCTTCGTTTTGAAGTGTCTTCAGAGTGCGGATCAGATTCTGATTCCATTTTCGCCATGCGTCCACATCGCCTTGGAACAGCGCTTGCGCTTGGTAATATCGCGTATACTCGGGCCAGGCACTATTGCCCGTTTCCATCACGGATGAAACATACTTGAGAGCACCTTGGTATTGCTTCAAGTCTTTGCGTTTCGCGATGCTAAACACCAGCGTAGCGATCGATGACCGAGCCAATGATTCGCCCATGCCTTGGAGGCTGCCCGTATAGCCAACGGTTCCGCCGGTGCTCGTCATGCTCGAGAAATATGCGATTGCTTGATCGATCGAGGAATCGGGGACTTCGATCCCAGCATTCCTCGCGGCGAGCAATCCAACCAAGACGGCACCGCTGACGGACGTATCGGCGTCTCGCGATTCCGGAGAATATCGCCAAGCATGTTGCGGATTGTTCTTCTGCGACGAGACGGCCCTTCGTACCGCAAGCTCGAGGGCCTGGCCGATCGAACGGTTTTTCTCGGTCGTATTGGAATTTTCCCATAGGTTGCGGTCGTCCACGGTGCCGTAGGCTTCTGCAAACGCAAGCATTGCAAATCCGTGGTGGTACATGCTTGGGCCAATGTAGCCTGTCGAGCTATCTTGCAACCGGATCAAAGCTCGAAGCCCCTTGAGAATGTTGCCGCTGTAGAGTCCGATTTTCGGATCTTCACCGCTCGCTAAAATGGCAAGTATCGCCAAGGCAGTTGTTCCGCCAC
>JANPLJ010000697.1:0-3733 GCA_031426475.1 Pirellulaceae bacterium
CACGTTCTGACGAACGCGGCCACGCCAGAACTCTTGAAAATCAAATCGAACGAGCTTCCTAGGAATCACTCAATTTCCGTGATGTCGCCCTTGGCGGAAAACTCGACATCGCGAATCTTTCCGTCGGGAGCTTTTCCGCGAACTTCGTAACTACCGTCGGGGTGCTTTATCGCGTTTTCAAATTGAACGTCCGGAAGTTTTTCCTGTGCTTGTTTCAGCATGGCCGGAGGCACATCGCCGATTGCCACGACTTCCGCATTTTGTTTGGAACCGCAACCTATGAATACTCCGAAGCAAACAACCATCGCAAAAAAACGCATCAAAATTCTCCAATCGAATCGTCGCCAGCTCGGGTAGAAAGAGCTCGAAAAATCTGCGTATCCGTCGAGCTTGATATAAATTGCACATGACCATCTGCGAACACGAACTGCGCACCGTTTGGATGAGCGCTCGAAAAGCAGTTGCATTCCAACTTACTCGAATTGGGCGGACCTTCAAAGGTGTGGCCCAATATCATGCCGGATGAGTTTCCGACGAAAGGGAGAGCCGGCGAACCAGGTGGCGGAAAAATCTGTGCCGATGTCACCGCCCCGACCCACGTTGCTTCGCACCATCGTTGCGAGCGCTCACCGACTACAAGCGTGTTGCTCGTCCCGTCGATAATGTCTTGAATCCCGATAAAACTATTTCGAAAGAAGATACCTTCCCCCTTGATCCCCGGTTCGCTGACACCGAAAACGCCAACGTAGTTCGAAGCGGCAACGTCACAAATCGGTGACAAAACCATGCCCAGCGAATTGCGTTTGACGGCCGTCCAGGGTGTCGTAACGGAATCGGATGGGCATAGAAAAATGGGCAGCTTCTTCGATCGTGATGGGCGATTGGCTGGCGCCTCGATCGGCTGTTTGAAATCGAACTGATTTTGCAATGAGTCCAATTCGATTTGCGAGAGGATCGCCGTCGCCCACCCCCAACCTGGCCCTGTATCGTTCCCGGAACTATCGAAGCTCGAAACGTAGCCCGAAGGAAATCCCCGTTGGCCATCTTGGTAATTTGCAAGCGCAAAACCGATTTGACGAAGATGGCTTCCACATTCCATCCGTCGAGCGGATTCGCGGACTTGTTGAATCGTTGGCAGTACGAGCGCCATCAGAACTCCGATGATGCCGATGACAACTATCAACTCGATCAAAGTGAAACCACGTTTCATTCCGAAGTATCCTTATTGGTTTTGATATTCAGGTGGTTATTCAGGAATTTTTGTGGGTGTTATCGATGATGGATTCACGATCGGATCGTACTAGGACACTAAACCTTGCGGCGATGGGGACAAGCCCCCATCGCCTATCTATCAATGTAGAGCACGCTACTCACATGGATGCCATTAAAATACATGAAGAACCATTCAGGTATTGTAGCCTTATCCGTCGGATAAAATCATTAACAGTAAGAGAGGGACAGCCCGCAAGCCCAACCCTTTCGATTAGCCGCCGGCGTGTCTTTCCGTTTGTCACCGTACCGCGCAATTTAGGGTTAAAAACTCAACTCACAAAATACGGATTGATTGCAGAGGAAGAGCATTTTTTTAAGGATCCGAGGTATTTGTTGTTGCGAGCAGAATCGAGAGATGGTAGAGAGCTTGTGCCGAGAAAATCCGGCGAATCTTGGACATTCTCGTCGAATTCTAAATATGCTTGTATCGATCGTACGAACAAGCCATCTACATCGTGCTGGGCACCTAGACAAAAGGTTGGTAAGAATGATTTCACGATATCCTGGAACGAATCGCGGCAGCCGAAAGCGTTCCTTCACAAACCGTCGACGACACTTATGTATTGAATCCTTGGAAGCCAGGGCGCTTTTGGCAGCCCTTCTGCCGCCGCTGCTGGATATCAATCAAACGTCGAGCACTTTAGAAATTGCCGGCGGCCAATTTGCCGATGTGAATGGGATAACGTTTTTTACGGCGACGACAAGTTCGACCGGACGAGAGCTTTGGAAGAACGACGGGGCTACCATCGGTACTGTGCAAGTGTTGGATATCGCGAGCGATTCAGGCGGCTCCTCACCCTCTGGTTTGACGCTGGCAAACAATAAACTATTCTTCGCTGCAACAACGGACTCCTTTGGACAGGAGTTGTATGCATATGCTTTAGCTTTGAACGGAGATCCGACCAATATCCTACTCTCCGCGAGTACCATCGCCGAAAACCAACCTATTGGAACCACCATCGGCACTCTGTCTTCCATCGATCCAGATGTGGGAAATACGTTTAACTATGCGTTGGTCCCCGGCGCTGGCGATGGCGACAACACTAATTTTTCCATCGCGGGCAGCGAACTAAAAATCAGTGTAGTGCCCGATTTCGAAACCAAACCGAACTACAGCATTCGCGTGCGAACGACAGACCAAGGCGGGCTTTTCACCGAGAAGAATTTTATCATTACGGTAAGTAATCTCCGCGAAGCCAACGTGACGAATCGACGAGTATTTTACAACCGTGCATTGAGCACCGTCTTTGGAAACGGAGCAGGCAACCCCGTCAATGCAATCGACCCTTCGAAGACTGCTTTGCTTCCAGGACAAACAACTTCGTTCAGCAACGATACGAACTACGATCGCGGTTTGAACGGATTGGTTATCGATGTTAGCAAGCTTGGAAGTATTCCAACGGCCGCCGATTTTCAATTCGCGACTTGGAACGGGATTGACGCGACTGGGTTTGCAGCGATCACTGCGACTCCAACAATCACATTCATCCCAAACGGCGGACTGGCAGGTGTTGGGCGTGTCAAAATTGAGTTTGCCGATCGGGAAGTTTTCAATACTTGGTTGCGAATCACCGTTCTTGCGAACAACACAACGGATTTACCAAGCAACGACGTCTTCTATTTCGGACATGCCGTGGGTGACATGAATCTCGGCAATATTGGAACGCCCATTACGATTCGAACGAACGCGACCGACATTTCAGCCGTTCGCCAGAATCAGTCGCCGGCACCCGATTCGGTTCCAGTAACGAATATTTATGATGTCAACAAGGATGGACGAGTCGATACAACAGATTCACAGATCCTCCGTCAAAACCAATACATATCGGAGATCACCCGCTACTTTACGGCACCATCGAGCCTCTCCATCCCAGCTTTGAGTGACGAAAGCGATTCAAACGCACCAAGCGAGCAGCTCTTCACTAACTCGATATCGTGGGCGGACTTCTTTCCCAACGTATCCTTCGTTCCCATGGGACCAGTCAAACCGTTTTCACTCGCTTCAGCTGCGCCGGTTGCTAAGCCCGTTTCTAGCTTGACGTCAAGCCTTCCAACCGACTTCTCAGCTGCTCGGGAAAAAACAACAATCGTTTCGCATGAGTATTGTGTTTCAGAAGGAGTTGCGAGCGTTGACCTTTTCTTCGCTGACTTCGACAATGCTAAAAAGCTCGGTCTTGCGAAGTCTCCAACGCTAAGACTTTTGTAAAGAACGAAACGTGGGTGCTTCTCATTCAACTCCGCCTTTTGGACCGTGAAAGTTGAGTATGGTTTCGGACGTAGCCACCGTCGCCAAGACGGCGGAAGAAGTGCCTTAGACTATCGAGTCCACGAGGATTTCGAAGCTTCGAGCGTCCACGCTCTTGGCGAGCGTAGCTACGAAAGTTGGCGATCAGCGAGACGTGTCAAGATTTTCTCGTATAATGCCGCCGTTCAACCGACCCCGTCATTGGAAACCTCGTAG
>JANPLJ010000698.1:0-7649 GCA_031426475.1 Pirellulaceae bacterium
GAATAACGATCCGCAGGGCAAGCCTGCGGGATTCAATGAATAACGATCCGCAAGGCAAGCCTGCGGGATTCAATGAATAACGGTCCGCAGGACAAGCCTGCGGGATTCATTCAGCGAGAAGTGTCTTTTTCTTTGCGAAAAATGGACTACAGTCCGAATGCGTCGGCGTCTTGGGCGGGGGCTTCTTGGTAGCCGTGGGGTTCCATCGAGCAGCCGGCTCGGCCTTGGCTGAGCGATCGAATGGCGCTGGAATAACCGAACAGTTCTTTCAGTGGTGCCAACGCCAGGATCATGGTCAGGGCACCACGGTTTTCGGTTTTCTCGATCATCGCGCGTCGCTGCTGGAGATCGCCCACGATCTCGCCCATGTAGTCGTCGGGGGTCGTAATTTCGAGTTTCATTACCGGTTCCAGCAAGCACGGTTCGCCTTGTTTGAGTCCTTCGTCGAAGCCGTCGTTGGCGGCGATTCTAAAGGCGACTTCGTCGGAGCCGGTTTCGCCGAGTTCACTCGATAGGATACTGACTCGAACCCCGGTCAAGGGAAACGATCCAATCAACCCGCCGCCGGCGGCGCGATTCTTGAGTTCTTCCAAGACCGCTTGGCGAAGGTTTTCCGGTAGCATGCGATCGGGGGGCGAGCGATCGAGCACGATGACATCAGCGGAGCGATTAGGAAGCGGTTCGAAGCTAAGCTCCAATCGAGCGAACATCTGCTGTGCGCCTACCATCCGGTTGCATTGCCCGACCAGGGTTGCCGAGTGCTTGATCGTTTCGCGATAGCTGACACGCGGCTTATAGAATTTGACGTTGAGATTGAAGTCACGGGTCAGTCGATTCTTGATAACATCCAAGTGTAGTTCTCCCATCCCGCTGATGAGAGTCTGCCCCGATTCGGCATTTTCTTGAGCGCGAAAGGTCGGATCTTGACGTTTTAGCATTTCGAGAACTTCCGAAAGCTTCTTGCGTTCGGCTGAGTTTTCGGGCTCGATAGCCATCGAGATAACCGCTTGTGCAAATTGGATCGAAGGCAATTCGATCATGTCTCGCGTGTCACAGAGCGTATCTCCCGTGATGGAGTCGCGAGGACCGATTGCGCAAGCGATATCACCGCATTGCAGTTGCTGGATTTGACCTTGCTTTTCTTTCTTGCTGGCATGGATCTGCCACAGTTGGGCGACGTTTTCTTTTTTATCGCGATTGGGGCAATAGACGCGCGAGTTCGCATCGAGTGATCCAGAATAAACTCGAATCCAATACAGATCACCGGTCTTGGCTGGCAGAATTTTAAAGACCAATCCGCAGAACGGTTCTTTGGGGTCGGGACGTCGCTGAATCTTCTTGTCTGGCTTCTTTGGATCGATACCTTCAACAGGAGGACGATCTAGTGGGCTTGGCAAGTAATCAGCGACCGCGTCCAAAAGCGGTTGGACACCGGCGCCGTGCAATGCCGATCCGCACAAGACGGGCTGCAGTTTCATATCGAGGCAAGCTTGCCGCAAGACGCGGCGAATTAACTCCGCCGGAATTGGCTTTTCGTCAAGCGCGATTGCAAACAGCTCTTCATCGAGCGGATAGAGTTTTTCAAGCAGTTCGTTTCGCCAACCTTGGGCATCTTCGACCAGCTCAGGAGGAAGATCGGCGACGTGCGCCGTTTTCCCTTTGTCGACCGAATCGAACGTGATCAGCTTCATATCGATCAAGTCGACGACGCCGCGAAACGGATCGCTTGTGTGCGAAGGGCCCTGGCCGACGGGTATTTGAATCGCGACTGGATCGGCGTTCAGCCTAGGGGCGATTTCCTCAAGAACTCGATAGAAGTCGGCTCCTTCGCGATCGAGTTTGTTGATGAAGACGATTCGCGGAACGGAGTATTTTGTCGCTTGACGCCAAACCGTTTCGCTTTGAGCTTCCACACCTTCGCGAGCACTGAAAACGACCACGGCACCGTCGAGAACCCGAAGGCATCGTTCGACTTCGGCAGTAAAATCGACGTGCCCGGGTGTATCCAGCAGGTTGATCGTGATATCTTTCCAGCGGAAGGTGATGCAAGCCGCGTAGATCGTGATGCCGCGTTGCTGCTCTTCGGGGTCATCGTCGGTTTCGGTCGTGCCGGAATCGACCGAGCCAGCTCGGTGCTTCGCGCCGCTCATATACTGCATCTGCTCGGTGACAGTCGTCTTCCCAGCATCGATGTGTGCAATGATTCCGATATTGCGAAGGGTACTTAGTTCGCGAGCCATGGTTGGTACGGGTTTGAGAGGCGAATTCTGCCGGACAGCAGCACTTTGTGATCGGGATATGAAATGGCTGGAAGCCCAGGACCATACAATTCGAATGGTTGTAGCGTCCGAATCTCAAAACGCCTAGCGGACAATCGCGATCCGTGAGAAGTCCTTGTTGTATTCTGATTCACGGGGGCAGTCGCCTTATTTCGTTGGATATTTCGACCGAAAGTGAACGATTGGCCCCGGTTTAGCGTCTCAATAAATGCGTTTTGTCTACCGTTCTCCCCTCTCGGGGAGATGTTCACCTTTCCCCGTACCCCACTACGAGGTTAAACTGGTGGTGGACGTTGAACGTGTCCACGAGGTCTTTTTAAGCAAAAACTGTCAGAAAGTAGCAATCGATGGAGATCCAACGATCGGAACAGCCGTCCAAACGCGGCAAGAAGATGTTCCAAACGCCGGATGGCGTTGCGATGCTTGCGCTGCGACTGATTTTCGTCTTCGTTGCGGCCGGCGTCGGGACGATGTTTTTACCTCCAGCGGGTGGTGAAGCCCCGTCGTGGCTCCCTTTCATGATCTTCAGCGGGGTTTTGTTGCTTGCAGCGGGTGTCATCTCGGTGGACGTGTTTTTCGAACACAAGCGGATTGAGCTGATCTCGGCCGTCTATTTCGGTTTGCTCGTCGGCATGCTTCTGACGATCTTGCTTTCCATCGGTCTGAGTCCTTTGCTGGCGACGGTGACACAGCGCGGCCCGATCATGTTGATGCTAGCGGTTATTCTCTGCTATGGATGTATCTCGCTGCTGATTCAAACGAAAGACGATTTTCGTTTTATCATCCCGTATGTCGAATTTTCAAGGGACTTGAAAGGCGTACGGCCTTTCGTGTTGGATACGAGCGCCATCATTGATGGCCGGATCGCCGATCTAGCGGACACTGCGATCCTCGATAGCCAGCTGGTCATGCCGAGGTTTGTGCTGTTGGAGCTGCAGGCGATCGCTGATAGCTCAGACAAATTGCGGCGCGTTCGTGGTCGGCGCGGATTGGATATTCTCAATCGATTGCGAACGCATGAAAAGGTCGATTTCCTCCTGTATGATCGCGAGCTTCCCGAGTTTGCCGGACAGCCAGTCGATATGAAGCTTGTTTTATTAGCCAAGCACCTTGATGGAAAGCTGGTAACAGGCGACTTCAACCTCAACAAAGTTTCCAAACTTCACAATGTCGAGGTGATCAACATCAATGAGATCGCCAAAGCGATTCGGCCACAATTCTTACCCGGCGAAGCTTTTCAATTGCGCGTCGTAAAAGTCGGGGAAGGTCACGACCAAGGGGTTGGCTATCTCGACGACGGAACGATGGTCATCGTTGAGGGTGGACGAGATCGCATTGGAAAGACCGTCGCTGTTACCGTGACCAGTACCCTTCAAACACAATCTGGGCGAATGATCTTCACACGTATGGAAGACATGGAAACCAGCCAAGCGTAACGCAACGGGTAGCCGTACGTCGTAAGACTTCGGACGAGGTGCCTTTGTCATATGCGCTTCATCGTCTTTGGCGATTCATCCGAATTCTGACGAATTCGGCTACGTAGGATTGCGGTTTCATTGAGGCCTTAGCGTCGGATAACAAACTCCGACCATTCGCCGCTAGCGGCATACCAGTGAGTTTCGGCCTCTCGGATATTGGATTCCAGTTCCGACTCTACCTCGTCCAGGAAACCCTGAAGTTCCGCACGTTCGCCTTCGGCGGCTAAGAACACAGCACCATCGGGGCAGTTTTCAACATAGCCAACGACGCGCCATCGCCTTGCGATTCGGTGAGTGGTATAACGAAATCCAACGCCTTGAACATGACCGGTAAAGCGAACTTCTAGTCTTTCCATTTTGGTGCCTTTCACGATGGCTGACGCAATACATGCCTTCGACTTACTCGATGGCCAGCTTCCTGAACGTATGGGAGGAACGGTCGCGATCTATGGTTCCGATTGGTTCCTGCGGCATCGAGCTATCGACGCGATACAACGGTTTTCGAAGGTGGCTTGCGATGCCATTCGAAAGCGCGAAGGTGACCAATCGCAATGGCGAGATATTCACGACGACCTCTCTTCGCGTTCATTGTTCGATGAGGGTGGTCCCAGAATCACGATCTTAAGCAGCGCTGATAGTTTTGTCTCCAAAAATCGAGCGGCGTTGGAACGTTGGGCAGAATCGAAGGCCGACGATGCAACGCTCATCATGGAGTTGGAGAGTCTTCCCGGAAACACCAAACTTTACAAGCTGATTCAAAAACATGGAACTCTAGTCCAGTGCTCGACGCCGATCAAGAAGGGTAGTCGTGATACTCCGGACGATCGAGCGACCCAAAAATGGCTTATCGATTGGGGAAAGAAGCATCACTCGGTTTTGCTGAGCGTCAAACAAGCGAATGTGTTGGTCGATCGGATCGGCGCGGTCTATGGTCTATTGGATAGCGAACTTGCAAAACTTGCTTTATTTGCGAACGCCAAAGGTGCCGTCACCGATGAAATCGTGCATGAGTTGGTCGGAGGTTGGAGAACGAAGACTGCTTGGGAAATCGCTGAATTCATTGCGGATGGAAAGATTTCATCCGCCCTCGAACAACTCGATCGACTTTTGGCAAGCGGGCAAAACGCGATTGGAATCAGCGCCCAGTTATCGTGGTACTTCCGTCGGTTTGGAGTTGCGGCGCATCTGATCGAACAATCGGAACGATTGGGACGCAAGCCGGTCATCGCGACAGCTTTGGAACAAGCAGGATTCTATCGATACTCGATCCAAGAAGCTGAAAGACATCTGCGACGGATTGGGCGCGAACGGGCAAAGTCGATGTTGGCCTGGTTGCGAGATCTCGACTTGCGACTCAAGGGCTCGCACTCGCAGGAAAGCCGAGCTCGCATGGCGCTGGAAGAATTTGTTTTGAGGCTGGCGTAAGGGCTGCGTTGAATCGATCGAACGAACTCTCTTTTCAACGTTTATTGTAACGACCACAATCGTAGCCGAAGTTGTCAAACTTCGGAGGTAGCGCATTAGTCATAGCCTATCGAGCTTCGTCCGAATTCTGACGAATTCGGCTACCCCCAACTCGAATCTGGACACAACCTAGCTAGGCTGCTGCTTGCATCGACGCACTGGCTTTGGGCAATGCGATCACATCGTAGTGAGGCCATTTCATGACGTCTGCTTCTTGGATCATCACGCCCGGTTCGACTCCATATCCACCTTCAGTAAGATGCGCATCGTAGCCTAGTTCGTTTAAATATCGCCACAACTCTTGTCGGCGCTCAAGCGGTAGGTGCTTATACATTTCAACATGCAAGAACGGTTTCTGTTGTTTGACGATCGCTTCGACAGATCGCAACACTTCGAGATCAAATCCTTCGGCGTCGATTTTGATGAATCGGACGCGCGAAAGCCGTTCTGGGTATCGTTGTGTGACCCAGTCTGTCAGTCGCCTCGCTGGAACGGTCAGACGAAAAGGATGGCCATGCTTCCATCGGCTGATCCCGTCGAAACAACCACCGTTGCAAAAGCCGGGGTCGGAGTAATGGAACTCCAGAAATCCATTGGTGCTCGCTGCGGCCGCTTGCACGGGAACAATGTTCGTCTTGTCGCGATTCAGATTTGCGTTCTTCTCAAGCACGCTGTAGACGTACGGATTGGGTTCCCAGGCAAACACGATTCCCGAGCTTCCGGCGGCTAGAGCTAACGGAACGCTAAAATCACCGCAATGCGCACCGATGTCGATCACCGTGTCACCGGGTTGGATGAAACGGCGAAGTTGATCAATCAAGTTTTGTTCGAAGGGATGGAAGTAGTCTTTCGGATGCAGCCATTTTTCGAATTCGACTTTGCCATCTTTGGGAAGTGAGAGCTGCAACGTTTTCGTGCCATAAACCTGAGTTTTCGGTTTTAGACCGAGTGTCCATAACAGCGACTTGAGTTTCATAGCGATCTCTAAGCAGTTTTCATGGGAATCGAGAATAGAAGTTCACTGGGAATCAACGAGTTGCAGTTGGAGTTTCGCCGACTCGCGATGGCGAAGTCAAGACGAGTTCAAGCGTCTTCGATCTGCTAGCAAACGTGCATGCGGCCAATAACGGATTTGGAATCTTTAGCAAGATCCACTACGTCCAACCCCAAGTTTTAGTCTTGAAGACGCGCTAGTGCTTCTTCCAACATAGATTTTAGGGCAGGTAGCCGAATTCGTCAGAATTCGGACGCAGCTCGAAAGGCGATGTCTACTGCGCTTCCTCCGAAGTCTTACGACATCGGCTCCGAATGGAAACCCGAAACTTAAAGTTGGACCTAGCACTAGACCTTGAATTTCATCGCTCCAGGTAGTAACACGTCGAGAAGCACTGGGCCAGTAATCGGCAGAGCAGGGTCGAGATGGCCAAACCACACTTCTAATTGGGGTGCGAACTCAGCAAGCACTTGTCGGCATGCACCACAGGGAGTCACCCCGCTTGGAGAAACAATCGCGATCGCTTTCCAATCCTTCTCGTTTTGGACAATCGCCTGAAAGACCGCCGTTCGCTCGGCGCAGATCGTCAAACCGAATGAGCTGTTTTCGACGTTGCACCCTAAGATGATTTTGCCGGAACAAGTGAGAATCGCGGCGCCGACTTTAAATTGGGAGTAGGGCGCGTAGGCAGACTTAGCGGCCTGTCTGGCAGCATCAAAAAGTCGCGGCAGATACTCGGGCTGGTTCATGAACGGCCTCTACAAAGGTTGAAAGAGCGGAACAGTTGCAGGGGGATGTTCGCCGATGCAGAACGCATTATCCAGCCAAGCGACGGCTGCCTCGCGATCTGAGCTATTGCTGCTAAAAACGCGGACGACGGGCTGACCACGCTCGACTTTGTCGCCCACGCGAACCAGCATCTCTAGTCCAACGATCGGGTCGATGGATTGTCCGACGAATTTGCGTCCGCCTCCCAAAGCGATCACGGTATGTCCTATCCGTTGGCCATCGATCGATTGAAGGTAGCCGCTGGAGGCAGCGAATTGTTCGTTCACGGTCCCCAGATTCGGCACGGCGTCCAGGCGTCCACCTTGAGCGACGACCATTTGCTCGAATCGTTCGTAAGCGTGTCCTGAATCCAAAAGCTGTATCAAGGATTTTCGAGCTGCATCCAGGTCGTGCGATTTCTTCACGTCTACCAGGAGTCTCGCGGAGAGTTCGATGGTCAATTCCCGAACATCCGGTGGGCCGCCGCCCTTCAGCGTATCACACGACTCGTGAACTTCATTCGCATTTCCCACCATCCGACCCAACGGTTGTGTCATATCGGTCAATAGAGCCGATGTCGGGAGCCCAAGTTTTGCGCCGGTAGAAACCAGCGACGCTGCAAGTTCGCGCGCTTCGGCTTCCGATTGCATGAAAGCTCCGCTTCCG
>JANPLJ010000699.1:0-1837 GCA_031426475.1 Pirellulaceae bacterium
GGACGAATCGCGTAGCCGAAGTCGCCAGACTTTGGACGTAGCGCCCGTAGACATCACCTATCAAGCTTCATCAAAATTCTAACGAATTCGGCTACCAAGTTTGAATTCGGCTACCAAAGTTTAATCTGAACAGAGCGTGAATTATGTGATCTCAGGCACAACGAAGCCGGGCCGGTATTCGCGTTTAAGCAAACGATTAGCAGCTTCTGAATTCTCGCCGATAAAGCGCTGCGTTTTTTGGTCGACCTCTAAAATCGGACTGAGTTGAATGCCGCCGCTTTCCATCTTGAGATTGTGACGGCTTAATAGTCCGTCGATTTCACCGACCATGTCGTGCCAGATTTTTTGATCGAGCTGTTTTGTGTCGGACATCGAAAAGGCTTTGCCCGTTTGAAAAGCAATGTTCGCGAGGTTGCACCAGCCGGTTGAGTCATGTCCAACTTGAATTTCAGCCTTCAACGTCGATCGATCACGACTTCGCACGGCATCGATGAAATTATGCTGATGCAATTCTTGGCCGCTATTGCCTTTAAAGGCTTTTATCTGCTTGCCTTCCTTGTCGAATGCGACCGCTCTTCCGCGTTGACCTTCCAGGCGACCACCTTCGCAATACGCGATATAACCGCTGGCTGGACCAGGGTGGGCCGTATCGTTTTTCTTACCGGGCGCATCGGGAATATTCGACAATCCAATCACCACGGGAATCGTACCGGTATCGAAATAGACAAAGTGCACGTTAGGTGTATTTCCAGCGTCATTATAGACGACGCGACCACCGCCGCCGAAGATCCGCTTTGGCAACGCCACGGAGTCACGAAAAACGTTGTTTCGAAGATCATCGAGAACATGAACGCCCCAGTTTCCCATCTCGCCTGAACCGGTATTAAAATCCCAGTGCCAATCGTATTGGAGTTTATCTCTGAAAATTGGCTTGTCTTGAGCAGGTCCAAGCCACAGGTCGTAATCAACCGTGGAGTCAATCGGCAAAGGAGTTGTTCGTTTGCCGATCGGGGCTCTCACTCCGCAGCGATTAACGCGCGCCGTCTGGATCGCTCCGAGGGCTTTTTCTTCGTGCAGGAAGTTTTTGATCTCGGTCTGCATCGGATCCGATCGCTGTTGAGTACCAACTTGACAGATACGGTTGTACTTTCGAGCAGCAGCGACGGTCTGTTCGCCTTCCCATTGAGTATGTGATAACGGTTTCTCGACATAGACGTCCTTGCCTGCCTGCATGGCCCAGATCGCCGCTAAGCAGTGCCAATGGTTGCAGGTCGCGATGACGACGGCGTCGACCGATTTGTCTTCTAGCAACTTCCGTAAGTCTGTGTAACCTCGCGCCTCGGGATATCGCTTCTGAGCCTTTCCAAGATTGCTTTGATCAGGGTCGCAAAGCGCGACGACTCGAGTCCCGACTGCTGAATCAAACGCCTTCATCAACTCATTGGCTCGACCGCCGCAACTGATAAAGCCGAGTCGTATTTCGTCGTTCGCGGCCGCAGCACGAAGCGAATGCACGGGCCATAGGCTACCAATTGCAGTAGCGGCGAGATTGGTTTGGAGGAAACTTCGGCGGGAGAAAAAGGACATGGCAAGGTTCCGAGGGATGCGTTTGTACGGTAGTTAAAGCTTTCATAGTAATATAGCCGACAAAACGGATTTTTATAGCGAGCGCCGATCCGCATAAAACAGTAGCCGGATTCGTGCGTGAGCCGCAGGGCTCACGAGCTTAGTCGTGATTGAGCGAAAGCTCGGTCATTATAAACGGTGAGGTCACCCTCCGGGTGGTCGAAGCCTACCTGGGCGGGTCCGTACCTGTCCAGAACTTGTTCCTCGAACT
>JANPLJ010000700.1:0-2101 GCA_031426475.1 Pirellulaceae bacterium
GGACACAAGTGACAACGATCGTGGAAACGCAAAAAACAATAAGAATCGCGCACTAAGTTTCGGATAGCCGATCCTCAAGAGAACATTTTTGAATCTGTCCCTTACGTCCTTTACGTCCCTTTGGTCCCTTTGGTCCCTTTGGTCGCTTTGGTCGCTTTAGGTCCCTTTCGTGGCCTTAATCAAAAACGTCGGATTCGCGCTCTCCAAACGCAATTTTTCAAACTGGTAGTTACCACGCGATAGTTGAATCATCCAAAGAATCGGCTCAACCTTTAACTGTTCACTGAGCAGTGCTTGTAACGCGACAACGTTTTCCATGCTGGCGATATTGGCAATCAGCCTTCCGCCGCTTCGAAGCCGCGGCCAGGCGGCTTCCACGAGCTCGGTAACCATACGACCGGTCCCTCCAACAAAGATCACGTCGGGATCAGGGAGCTTTTCCCATGCTTGCGGAGCTTGTCCCAATACGGGCGTAAGATTGCGAACGCCAAACCGCTGAGTGTTTTCGGTTAGCAAACCAAAATCTTCTGCATCCATTTCGATCGCGTAGACTTGACCGTGATCTGCGATGGAAGCGGCTTCAATACCGACCGAACCACTTCCCGCTCCAACGTCCCACACAATGGAATCTGGCAGGAGTTCCATTTCACTGAGTGCGATTGCGCGAATTTCAGATGATGTCAGTAAGCCTCGTTTGGGCTTGGATTGCAAGAATCCTTCATCGGGGTTCCCAAACAATCGACGGCTAACCAAGTTCGTCGGTTTGTCTGCGACGCCTGGTTTGCGAACGAGAACCATAACGTTCAGCGGACCGAATTTTTGACGAGCGATTTCGGCCGGTGTCCCTCGAGTCACGCGTTCGTCGGGTGAACCGAGGTTTTCGCAAACATAGACCGTAAAGTAATCAAATCCACGTTCGACCAATTGACCGGCTAGGACGGATGGCGTCAGTTGTTCCGAGGTAAAAAGGCCGACCTTTTCCGCCGTTCGAATCCGCTCCAACACACGTTCCAGCGACTGAGTGGCTAAGTTCGTTAGGTAAGCCTCATCCCAACTTTCTTTGACCCGAGCAAAAGCCAATTGCATGGTGCTGACATGTGGGACGACTTCAAAACGGTCTTTTCCCAGTCGATCGCATAGATACCGAGCGGTACCGTAGAAAAGCGGGTCTCCCCCGGCCAACACCACTGCATCCCCTGCAGTATGTTTGTCGAGCAGGAGTGCGAGTTTATCGAGGTCGCCGCCGATGATTTCCTTCTTGCCGTTGAACGAGCGAGTTTTCTCTATCAACGATGCTGGCCCGACAATCAAGCTCGCTTCCTTTAGCCGCCCGATGGCCGCACTGGACAGTCCTTCGAGTCCATCGTCGCTTATTCCTATGATATAAATCATGCCGACCTTCGCTTCCTTTACATGGTTTCGAGTGAGATTTCGCTAATTGTATGGCAATTTGGTCGCATTTCGACACCCTTTCATTTTCGCATCGCCGCTTGTCAAAATTAGGTGCGACCGCTAAAGTGACATCATCAAGGGTACGGATTGTAACAAAGTGAGCTTCCAAGTGAGCGTCGACTTAGAAACCGAAATCGCATCACCACCTAATCGGGTGGATTCGGCCGTTTCGCATGCAATTCGACCAGTTGATCAATGGGTGCTGGAGCTGTTGCGGCGTGAAGAAGCGTTGACTGTTTCTGACTTGGTGGAGCGATTGGAAGTAACGCCTACCGCTGTCCGGATTCGGTTAGAACGTTTGGAAGAGATCGGGTTGGTCGAGCGACGCAAGCTCTCGCATGGTCGAGGTCGGCCGGTCTTTCAATACTTGCTTTCACCGCTTGGTTGGCGTCAGGTGGGTGTCACGTATACCGATTTGGCGATGGCGCTTTGGCAGGAGATGGAAGAGCTTCCGGATGCTGCCGTTCGCGAACAAATGATTAGCCGAGTATCGCAACGTATGGGGCGTAACTACGGTCGGATGATTGCCGACGGGACGATTGCCGAGCGAATGAAGTCGATGGCGAATTTGCTGTCGGAGCGAAAGATTCCCTGTGATTCAGGCAACGTTCATGACATGCAAGAACGGTAAGGACCGGCAAGTCATGAA
>JANPLJ010000701.1:0-2142 GCA_031426475.1 Pirellulaceae bacterium
CAATTGCTCGGGCGTCATCGGCTATTCTACTCTACGGATTTTGGGCTTTTCGCAATAGTTTCCTTCATTTGTTTCCACTGTATTCTAGCCACGTGCAGGAGTCGACGATGAGTGCGAGGTAACGGAATTCGCCAGAATTCCGTATGCGCAGGATTTCTGGCGAATTCCGCTACCGCGGTTATGGACCGCACGATGCTAAGGCAGCCGACGGTGGGATGAACCCCCGCGTTTCCGTTTTTGGGTATTGCTTGGCCCGATCGGCAGAACTAGGCTACGGTCTCGAGTTTACTGTTTATCGCATCGATAAAATCGGGGAGGCACGATGCAGCTCAAAAAGTGGTTGCGGCAGATAACGATCGCCAACGATCAGCGTCGATCGAGAATGCATCGGACTGCCTCTCGCAATCGACAGCGAATCATTCATCGCCCTTGGTCGTTCGAACGCTTGGAAGACCGAGCATTGCTGGCTGCTTTGTCGGGCCTCCACAACATCGGTCCGACCGGCGATTACAGCAGCATCACCGCCGCCATCAGTTCGATCCAAGCGAATGGTCTCGACGGTGCGTTGACGTTGGAATTGCAATCGACCTACGTCAGTACTGTCGAAATATTTCCACTGGTGTTTAATAACCTTGGTACGACGGTTGTCAACACAATCACCTTGCGGCCGGAGCTCGGCGCAACAAACCTTTTGATTACCAGTGCCGACACGACCGCAGCCACTGTCGACTTGAACGGAGCTCAGTATCTCAAAATCGATGGTCGCCCCAGTGGAGTAGGGAGTCATGTTGGCAGCGGCGGCGGTGCGGCATCACAGCTCACTATCGCAAACACCAGCACGTCCGGCGTAACACTTCGCTTCATCAACGAGGCCAGTAACAATAAGATCCTCTACACCACACTTCGTGGTGTCAACACCAGCGTCACCAGCGGCGTAGTCGTCCTGGGCACCAGCACGGGCACGAACGGCAACGACAATAACACGATCGATCATTCCGATATTCGCGACGGCGCGTCAACTCCGGCCAACGGCGTCTACTCCCAAGGTACGACGACGACGATCGCTCATTACAATAGCGGCAATACTGTTTCGAATTCCAATATCTTCAATTTTTCCAAATCGTCCAGTGTCGCGTCAGGCATCCGGCTCGACCAAGGAAACACAAATTCCATCATCGCAAGCAACAGCTTCTATCAAACCGCGATACGAACAGAGTTCTTTGCGTTTGTTTATTCTATTTACATCGATAGTCCTTTTGGCAATAACTTTACAGTGACTGGCAATTTCATTGGCGGTAGCGAGCCCAACGCTGGTGGAGCATCCTGGACGAGGACCGGTGAGACAGGAGGCTTTGTCGGCATCGGGCTGAATGTCGGTACCACCACGCCGAGCGGCATTCACGGGAACACCATCCGAAATTTTCGGTGGACGAATAACGCCGGTAACGTGCGGCCCGGTGCCTGGAGCGGCATTTATGTGGCATCAGGTTCAGCTCACATTGGCACAGCAATTGGCAATGTCATCGGGAGCAGCACCACGACTGATTCGATCGTGGTGACCAGCGTTAGTAATGGCATCACAGTGTACGGTATAGGTTCAGCGAGCAACGATACCGTCAACATCGCCAATAACACTATCGGATCGATTACAACGATCTCCACAACCGGGGCCCACGGTTCAATCATCGGCATACAGGTCACCGCCGGAGTGAACACCATCAGCGATAATACGGTGGGCAGCACTTCCACCGCCAACAGCCTCAATGCCGCTATCGCGACACCGTTTTTTCCCCAAGAAGTCACTGGCATTCTAAGTTCCAGTGTTGTCAGCACCAGGATTACAGGCAACGTGGTGGCAAATCTTAATAACGACGCCGCGACCACTCAAGCAACGATTCGTGGCATCGTTACTTCCGCCGGAGTGAATGCCATTCTCGGCAACATCGTACGTAACCTTTCCACGTTGAGCAGAAATGCGAATAGCACGATGTCGCAGTCGGTGACCGGAATCATCCAGACCTCCACGGACGCGGGACAGACGTTGTCTGACAACGCCGTTTATTCGCTTGCCAACACGAGAACAGATGCCGAGAGCGTCAAAGTTACCGGGATTTTCTTCTCCGGTCCAACAAGCGGCACGAA
>JANPLJ010000702.1:0-2793 GCA_031426475.1 Pirellulaceae bacterium
AGGGCTTCCTAGACGTGTACACAGGATCTGGTGCCAGTTTAAGGAAGGGGATTTCTCGTCGCCCCACCCGAGCTGCATAGCTTGGAATTAAATCTGTTTACGACACTTCTCGCTGATCGCCGGTACATCGCACGATAAAAATCGAGAATCGATAGCATTTTCGTACTCGTCTACAAAATTCACAGCCCCATCGGGACGCCCCTAAATTTCTAAGCCTTGATTGGGGTGCTCATTCAGGCTATTGATGCCCCGCAGCAAGAATCGCTAAATCGGCTACAATCACAGCCGAGATTGCTTGTGCATTTTGCAAGCTTGGGGCGTTTACGTGTTACTCCTAGTTGTCTGGCTGACTGATGAATTTTGCGCAATCCGCCTACATCAATCGTGAATTGAGTTGGCTTGAGTTCGATCAACGTGTTCTCGAACAAGCGATGTACGATCGTGTACCGCTGCTTGAACGACTGAAATTTCTCGCGATAACCGCTTCGAATCTCGATGAGTTTTTTATGGTTCGAGTTGGTGGCCTGCGAGTCCAGCGAGAGCGGCAGCCAGACCTGCGGGATCCTACTGGTTTGACGCCCTCGGACCAGCTCTTGGCAATCTACGAACGCGTGGATCAAATGGTCCACAATCAGTATCAGTGCTTCCTCGAACAGATCGAGCCCAACCTAAAAGCCGAAGGCTTCGAACGCGTGACAATGTCGTCCGCCTCTGCAGTTCATCGTGCGGCGGCCCGACGTGTCTTCGACGAAGAAATCTTTTCCGTCATTTCACCGATTGCCGTTGATCCGGCGGCTCCCTTTCCTCTCTTGGTAAACCTGGGATCCTATCTTTGCGTCCATATTGCCGCCCGATCGCCGACATCGGACGAGGCGGACGAGACACTGGAGCATGAAGCCAGCGTCTTTGAACCCCGTTTTGCGTTCATTCCGCTCGGCAAAGCGATTTCCCGATTTGTGACTTTGCCCACGGAAAAAGGATTCTCGTACGCCTTGCTAGAAGACGTTGTTGGGGCATTTGTTGAACAGTTTTTCCCAAGCGATACCGTAGTTGAATGTAAGCCATTTCGTATTACCAGAAATAGCGATGTAACCATTCATGAGGACAATGCCGCAGATTTGATGGAAGGGATGGAGCGAGTCCTGCATGCACGACGAACCGCTAGCAGTGTGCGGCTTGAAATTGCTGAAGATGCCTCCGATACGATGATTGAGTTCCTGCGGGATGCCATGCAATTGGAACCGCGAGATGTCTTTCTGATCCCTGGTCCGTTAGATCTTTCCAGTATGATGAGCCTTACGGGCATGCAAGGTTTCGCGGCGCTTCGCGATGCCGCATGGCCGCCACTTGCGTCTCCGAATATCGATCCGTCGAAGAAAATGTTTGATATCATCGCTCAAAACGATATCATGTTATGCCATCCCTACGAGAGTTTTGAGCCTGTCGTTCGGTTTATCGAGGAAGCTGCAGATGATCCGGATGTTTTAGCAATCAAGCAAGTTCTTTATCGAACAAGCCGTGAGAGCCCGATCGTCGCCGCACTCAAGCTAGCCGCCGAACGTGGGAAGTATGTAACTGCGATTGTAGAGTTGAAAGCTCGATTCGATGAAGCTAGAAACATCGAGTGGGCCCGCGAGCTCGAAGAAGCAGGCGTGCATGTCATCTATGGCATTCGCGGACTCAAAACGCATGCGAAAATCTGCATCATCGTCCGACGTGAACCTCAAGGGATTCAACGATATTGCCACTTCGGAACCGGCAACTACAACGAATCGACGGCTCGCATGTATAGCGACGTGAGCTATTTTACGTGCAACGAAGAATTGGGAGCCGATGCGACTTCGTTTATGAACGCAATCACTGCTTTCAGCCAACCGCATTCGTATCGTCGCATCGAAGCCGCTCCCATCGGACTGCGCAAGCGACTCCTGAGTTTGATCGAAAGCGAAACACAGCGGAAGAAACAGGGTCAAAAAGCATATATCGCGGCGAAACTGAACTCGCTCGTCGATCCTGAAATGATTGACGCGCTTTACCGCGCAAGCCAAGCGGGTGTTCAGATACGACTCAATATTCGAGGGATTTGCTGCCTGCGGGCCGGTGTCCCGGGACTAAGCGAAAATATTTCCGTCGTCAGTATCATCGATCGCTTCCTGGAGCATGCAAGGATTCTTTATTTCTATCACGGTGGCGATGAAACCGTTTTTCTAAGCTCCGCCGATTGGATGCCACGCAACCTCGATCGACGTATCGAATTACTGGTGCCGATCGAAGATCTCGCCTCGAGGCGTCGATTGCTGGAAGTTCTGGATACCTATTTCCGAGACAACCAAAATGCTTGGAAGCTGATGGCCGATGGAACTTACGAACGAATCCAACCGACAGGATCACAAGCCAAAGTCAGAGCTCAACGCGTTTTGTATCAACATGCTGCTGAAGCGGTACAACAAGCCGAACAGGCACGCAGGAATACATTCCAACCGCACGAAGCCGCTAAATCGGACTGAATTGCGCGCTAAGCAGCGTGGGCAGCGCCCCGCGCGAGCAGCTCCGATCCAATACAAACGTTCCGAGAGCCCCAACTCGCGATCGATTGGCAATTACACGGCCAGTGCTTCGTCCAGCTTTAGATTTTTGGGTTTCAATTCGTAGCCGACGTCGTAAGACTTCGGAGGAAGCGCAGTAGACATCGCCTTTCGAGCTGCGTCCGAATTCTGACGAATTCGGCTACCCAACCGCAAAAATCAAAGTTGGATGAAGCACTATTTACGCTGGTCGAGATACGGCAATTCG
>JANPLJ010000703.1:0-1084 GCA_031426475.1 Pirellulaceae bacterium
TGCTAGGAGGGTACGACGCCCTGGTGTCCGAGCGGGGCCATAACCTTTCGGGAGGGCAGCGACAGCGAATTGCGATCACGCGCGCGATATTAAAACAGCCATCGATACTCGTTTTGGACGAAGCCACCAGCGCGCTCGACAACATCGCAGAACGACGTATTCAAATGGCTTTAGGACTTGGACAGGGCCTTAGGACGACGATCTTGATAGCCCATCGATTGTCGACTTTGCGGGATTGCGATAGAATATTCCTTTTCGACCACGGTCAGATCGTTGAGGCCGGTTCGTATCACGAATTGGTTCGTCAGGGTGGTTCGTTCGCGTCGCTCGTATCTTCTGCTGATGCTCGAACAATGGCGTCTACGCTTTGAGCTCTGTCTTCCATTGCCGTCACTTCAACCACATTAGCCATTCGACAATTCATGCTAAAAATTCTCATTGCTGATGATGACCGGTTTGTCCGCCATTTGCTCAGAAATTTCCTAACGAATGCGGGACACGCCGTTCTCATCGCTTGTAACGGCCAAGAGGCTTGTAATCTCGCTGCGGAACATGAGATCGACCTAGCCTTGATGGACATGAATATGCCCGAAGTGGATGGTTGGACTGCTACGCGACAGATCAAAGACAAAATCGATCACCGCATTGAAGTAATTGCAGTGACGTCGTACGGATTGCCAGGTGATCAAGCTCGCGCAGCAGCAGCCGGATGCACAAGATTCTTGGCCAAGCCGATCGATATCAATCTCCTCGCGGAAGCGATCGCGGATGTAATAGAGAAGCGTGAGCGACGCGACTCGCCTTGACGTGGCACACAAGTTGCATGATCTCTGGCAATAGTTTGACCTTGTTGCACTCGTTGCGGCATATTAGCGTCTGTGCCAGACGTCTAGAAAGTTGCCCGCGATGAGATCGATAATAATTCTCGCACAGGAGCGTGATCATGAAATCCCTGAAGGTAGGTATCGCCGCGTTGTTGATCGCCGTGTCGTCCGCATTTGCGTTGTCAGGACGCCGGGACTCTGTTTCGAGTGAACCAGTTGACAATTTGAAAGCGAAAATCGTTCAGATAGATAAATCGGCC
>JANPLJ010000704.1:0-5485 GCA_031426475.1 Pirellulaceae bacterium
ATGATAATACGTCACGTCGTCACCGTTTTGCGGCGGAACATATCGATTGAAAGCCAAGCTATAAAGAACAACGACTACCGAAAGAATGCATATCTGAGGCGAAGTTACGAGACGACGCATTAAATTCATGGGGTTGTATACCTGACTCTAGACGATCGTAGATCGCGAGCCACTTGGAATGGAATTGGAGAAGCTCTGTTTCACGCATCATAATCCAAATGTTCGTGAATGGGACAGCGGAAGGCCGTTGTTCGCCAACAAACGCTACTTTGAAACGATGATCCAGATCCTTCGAGAGTCGCGAGGGTCCTGTTTTTGGGATAGTCAACAACGAGCAAGACTAGTGATCGCGTCGAGCATCCACATGCTAGGTCTTGGGTTCGTCCGGTTTGATCCACTTGATCAACGAGTCTTTCCAGCGATCGAGCATTCCTGCGACGGTCATCGCGTGGCTTGTTAAACCGATGCGGCAAATTTGGCCGGCGGTAAGCGGACGATCCAAAGTGTCGACATCGATTGCGATTCGGGCTTCGAATCGCGGCGATTCGGTCTTGAGCGGGTTCTGTTTATCCGAGCCCCCACTGGTTAAATGGACGGTGACGGGCCCACCGTATTTTGCCGCGAGGGCTGGGTTTTCCAACGCATCGGTACCTCGCGGGCGAACTTCCGTCAAAGTGCCAAAGAGCTTTGGGGTGTTGGCAAGGTAGATCTCGGCTTTTTCGCCTACGTGTTGACGATAGATTTCGACATCGGCTTGTGCAACGGAACAATAGACTTCGATCGCTTTAACGGCGGCGATATCCGCGAGAGGTTGACCAACTTTGACAAGCTTGCCAAGGGAATTATGAAGTGTTCGCGAGACGAGACGCCCTGATCCCGGCGCCGTAATCACCAATTGAGCCAACTTCTGTTCACTCTGTTCTAGTTGTTGACTTGTCGTGTCGGTACGAGCTTGTTCGACTTGAAGCTCCGGCATTTTGGCTTGTGCTCTCAAGACCAAGCAACGTTCGCGCGACATCTCGAGTGACTTTCGCAGTCGTTCGCACTCCAGCGATAACGATGGATTCTCAAGTCGAACAATAGGTGCACCTTCTTCAACGATGCTGTCCGGCTCCACGTAGACTTCCGCGATGATACCGTCCGATTGGGCACGCAGTCGAGTCGAGTCGCCATACGACACGAAACCTGGTGAGAGTGGTTGCCAAGGTGAAGGCACGAGGAAGGCAAGGAGTGTCATTGCCGTCAGTCCGATAAGGCCAAAGCCCCAGCGTCTTAAACAGCTTGTTGCCGAACGACTCGCGGTTGGTGATTGGCCAATCATGCTCTCGATGGCTGCCCGCTTTCGATTCTCAACGAGGCGTCGCAGGTAGGGGCCAACGAACCACAAGTAGCTCGCGAAGGCAATCAAACCGAGCCCAATCCCCCGGTAAGTTATCCAGGCCCCCCAAGCCAATCCAATCATCATGACGACTCGATTGAGAAAGCATGCGATGCCATAGGCGACCATCGGTATGCTGGAGAGGGCGGCGGTTGAGCCGAAAAGTTTAACCCCCTCGGTCCACAGGCTTTTCATGGCGTTCTGGCCCTCGGTCCATAGATTGGGACGATTCCAAATGTCGCTAAGGATATAGTAGCCATCGAAGCGAACCAATGGATTGGCATTGAAGGCGAGCGTTGAGAACGCGCCCAGAGTCACGATGGAAATACAAAAATATTGGACCGTAGGACTCTCGCACGTTTGGCAGATCAAGATTGCTATCGACGAAGCAACGAGTTCCAACCACATTCCACCGGCAGCGCAGAAAGCACGCACGCGCCGCTCGGGCAGTCTCCACATATCGGTTGTGTCAACATAAGGTACCGGTGCAAGATAGAACGATGCGATCCCCGCTCCTCGAAGTTTTCCACCATGGGCAACGCAAACCACCGCATGTCCCAATTCGTGGATTGCCTTCAAAACAAACCATGCGCTGATCCACCAAATGGTCGCAGAAGGCACAAACAGCTTCGCGCTCAACTGTAGAAAATAAGCCGAGTTTATCGTGAAACATGCAACTCCCAGGAACATGAGAGCAATGCTGATACCGACAAAGAACTTCGAACAAAGGAAGGTTAGGTGTCTGACGCCTTCTTCTAAGGCCGGCCCACGAAAGATTGGGACGCGAAACATGAAAGGATCAATCGGAGCACTCGACTTTGGAGTCGTCGAAGGGGCCGCAGGTTTAAGATGGTCCTCGAAGCTTTGCGTTGGTTGAGCGATTCCCGATGCGATCAACCATCGGATCGTTTGATCGACATTCGACGCATCTATATTCAGTTCGGGATTCGTCAACGCAAGGATTTCGACGATCGAGTTGAGCCCACGTTTTCCGTCCAAAGCAGACGCGATCAAATACTCGCGTCGACCAATCCTGAAGAAACGTTGCTGCTTGGAAGACTCGACAACACATTGCCATTCATTTGCTCCACGCTGTGGGATGAAGCTCAAGCCATCGCAGAGTCGAATCGCAACCGTTGGCGGTACAGGTCCTGGTGGTTGTGTAGACGGCAGTTCACAGTTCGTCATTACCACACCCACTGGTTCTGAAGCCATTGATAAGGTTTTCGGAACAGGATCCAAAGGAGAGTTTTCTTGCCAGCATCCACAGCAACCTTGGCTTTCATACCAGGCCGGAATGTATTGTCGGCATTTTCAATCTCCATTTCGCCGATGAATACTGCCTCTTCTTCGATCACCTCGGCGTGAGGTTCGATTCGCTCCAGGGCTCCTCGCCATGATTGATTGAACGTGGCCTCGGTTCGAAGAACCGCAGCGGATCCAACTCCAATCCAGGGTAAGTCTTCTGCTTTGAGATGGACTTCGGCAGTCATGCGATCGAGCGGGGCAACTTCGAACAGCGTTTGGCCAAAGCTAACCGGCATACCTTCATTGCCATGCCAATCTCCTTGAACGATGACGCCGTCGCTGGGACTGACAATTTCCAATCGTTGAAGCTGGTCATTCAGCGAATCGATTTTCAATTGAACGAGCTGACATTCCAGTTGAGCTAGTCGAAGCTCACCTCCGGCTCGCGTTGCTAAAGCAACTTCGCGTTTCTTATTCTGTGTTTGCAGTTCCGCTTCGGCAATTCCTAGATCGCGCATAATCTGCGTATCGTCGATTCGCCCAAGGAGCTGACCTTTTATGACAACTTCGCCCGGTCGTACTTCGATCGATTTGAGTCGTCCTTCGATCGGGCTGGCCACAAATCGGCGGGAGCTCGGTTCCAATATGCAGTCGCGTTTCGGATGGTAAGGAATCGGGATCATCATCGTAAGCGTCAAGCCAACGACAGCCGCGATTACCCAAGGCTTGGGACGCCTGCAAATCTGGGAAAGCCGTTTTTGCCAGGATTGATAGTATCGTCCATTCTTCTGGACCGTCCATGCTTCTAGTGAATGTCCAAGAGAAGTGGCATTCAATTCCAGCCAAGCCGAGTGCTGGATAGCGACACTTGTCGAGTCTGATGTTTCACGCCAAGCAAGTGTGACATTCCATTGCCCTATTTCATCGGCCATCGGAAGGCTGACCGAAATCGAACTCGTATCGGGATGGGCTTCCCACACTTGGTCCATAATTGCGCTCGGTGAAGTCGGCAATTGTTTGGGACATCGTGTACTGATCGGCGCAGGCGTTTGCGATGCGTCGGAGGCAATCGATTCCAGTGCGTTTTCCGAAAGCAAGCGGGATTGTGCGGTTCTGCTCGCAAGTGTTTCGACAATGCGACCGCGTTGATTTCGATGCGAGAGCCAAACCGAGCATCCAAGCAACTCGTCGAGTTGGTCTGCTAGGCGGCTCGGATAGTCGTCTTTTAAAAGTTCCGCGACCGAAGGTTGCCGCCACGAAACGTTCGTCGGTTCAGCGAGGGCATTCGTTGCGATTGCACCAACGGACGGACTTGATTTGATCGCCGCCCATTCTGCTACTGTAGGATCCGTGGTCATGATAAGCCAGCATCAATGCAAAAAATCGGGTCTGTTGTCGTCATCAAACGACATTAAACGTGAGCCTATGGAAGTCGCTGGCATCGCGAGCCAACGATTTTACCGTCGATGTTTTCGATCTTGACGGTAATCATGAACCAACCCGTTTCGGCATCGGCTACCGGCGGGATGTACTCGACGAGCCCTTGAGTGGTCGTACCACCCGATAACTGAACTCGAACAACACTGCCTACCTTCACCGTTGAAAGTTCGCTTTCTTGGACGGAGAAAGTCGCACGAAGCTGGCGTACATCGATCAGTCGTAATACCACAGGCGAATGAGGCGCAACGTACTCTCCAACTTCTTTATGGATTTCAGTAACGATTCCATCCTTCGGGGCACGCAAAGTACGGTCTTCAAGTTGCTTGTAGAAGCGTTCTAGGTCCACTTTCAGAACTCGAACTGTATCTTCTTCATTTCGATATCGACCTTGAGCAATAATCAAATCTGATTTAGCTCGTTCGACTTCCATGAAGCTCGACTTTCCACCGTCGAGAAGTTTGGAAAGCTTGTCGAACTTGGCTTGCTGTAAATCGAGCTCGGCTTTGGCTTGATCTATTTTGCCGGTCGATTCTGCCTCGGCCTTTTTTACCCGTAGTTGTGCCTGGATCGCTTCCGAATCGAACTCGACGAGCGGCTGGCCTGCCGTTACATGATCACCTGGCTTTACCAAGACGTTTCGAATAATCCCTGTTTCTGTCGACGCGACATCGATGTCGAAATACGGTTGCAATACGCCGTCCAAATCGCGTTGGTTTACAGCGTGAGTGGCGACTCGATTTTGGGCTTCGAGTATTCCATACCCAAACATCCAAATAACGATCGAAGCGATCGCGATTCTGATTTTCGAATAACGGGTAAGCATATTGAATCCGGCACTTTTGACGTGGAACCTTTGGCGAGAGCTAATTCTCGCCATGCCGAAACGTAGAGCAGGGAATGGTGCTCGCTGGAAAAATGCGGCAAGAAGAAGTGGAAAAAGGGTCTGCTTGTAACGATTGTTGGGCTTGAACCACTTAAAGCATGTGCGAACCGTGTGGCATCGGCTCCGTCCGATGGCAAAACGGAACTGCCAGCGGGCGGAGCCGCTGGTCCACTTGGGCTATCGCTTGATGCGAATGGGCGTCGAGCCTGCCGACCAATCGTCAACGCCATAGACAGTCGCTTGAATCAAATACGCCCCATGGCAAGACTGCTCGACAGGTAGCTTCACTTCGAATTCCCCTCCATTCGTTACCTGCTCGACTTGGCAGACGGTGAGGCGGTTGGCGGCGTGGTAGACCGCCTGCCGCTTCTCAATCAGCTCCATTGCGTTGTCGTCTTGTCGTAGTTGTTTGGCGGCTTCGGGGATGCGTTGGCGTGTGTATGCCAATTCGACGACGAGCCTTCCAGGAATCGGGGTACTGCCGCGCACGATCAAATCAGACCCGGCGGATGTTTCCGTGAGCGTCTGAATCGAAA
>JANPLJ010000705.1:0-2969 GCA_031426475.1 Pirellulaceae bacterium
CATTTGGATGATCGATTGGCAAACGCCGAACTGCAAGTGACGAAGAAAGAATACGAAGCGGCAGTGAAGAAAGCCGAAGATGATTCGGAAATCAAGTATTCGAAAGCTGCTTACGAAGTCGCTGCTGAGGAATACAAAATCGCTCAGGAAATCGACAAAAAAGGTGCAGGCACGGCCACCGAACTCAGCAAGAAATGGCTTGAGTATAAACGAGCCTTTTTGGCGATCGCCGTGGCTGACGTAAAGAACAAACAGGATGTTATCGCAGTCGGTGTCTCGGAGGCGAAGCAAGGAGCGGCCGGGGTTCAGATCGCCATGCGAGAGATTGTTGCCCCTTTCGATGGAATCGTCGCCGAGAAACGTAAGGAGTGTCATGATTGGGTGCGGGCAGGCGATGTCATTCTTCGTTTGGTTTCGATGGAAGAGTTGCGTGTTGTCTCGCAGGTTCGAGTAGAGCAGTTATCGTCAGCTCCACACGAGCTTCTCGGGGCTCCCGCGAATATTGATATCACTTTGTATCCAGGAAAGATCGAACGGGTTTCTGCACGCGTCGGCTTTGTGTCGCCCGTGATGGAAGTTTCCGGCGGCTATCGAATTTGGTTTCAAATTCCGAACGTCAAATCGAACGACCAGTGGCTGTTTCGAGAAGGCATGAGCGCGACGATTGAGATTGCAACACGGTAAAGTCCCTTATCATTAACCCCCGAGCTTCCTCATGGCAACCATGGCCGACTCACTTGTCAACAGCGCGATGCGACCGCTCGCGCTGCGCAAGCGAGCCGACTTAGTCGCCAATCGCAATAGCTACGACGGTCGATCTTACTGGGTCGTCAAGGATCCGGTTGGACTCAATTACTTCCGATTTCACGAAGAAGAATATGCCATCCTCATGATGCTGGATGGCAAGACCAGCTTGCAAACGATTCGCGATACGTTCCAGGCCCAGTTCGCTCCACAGCGAATCACCTTGCAAGATCTCCAGCAGTTTATCGGCATGTTGCACCGCAGCGGCTTGGTCATATCGCAATCGCCTGGTCAAGGGAGACAGCTTCGGCGGCGCGGCGATCAAAAACGCAAACGCGAACTGATGGGTAAGCTTTCGAATATTTTCGCACTGCGTTTTCGCGGCATTGACCCGGAACGTTTGCTCAATCGGTTGCTCCCCTGGTTCGGTTGGCTCTTTACAGGCTGGGCCGTCATCGCGGCGCTGATCATGGGCAGCACTGCACTGACGCTGGTATTCGTGCAGTGGGATAAATTCCAAGCAAAACTTCCGACCTTCGAGCAATTCTTTGCGGCGGACAATTGGATTTTTCTCGGCGTGACGATGGCCTGCGTTAAAATCCTACACGAGTTTGGGCACGGGTTGAGTTGTAAGAAATTCGGGGGTGAATGCCATGAAATGGGGCTGATGCTGCTGGTCTTTACGCCATGCCTTTATTGCAATGTCTCCGATTCATGGATGCTTCGCAATAAATGGCAACGAGTTTTCATCGGTGCTGCGGGGATGTACATCGAGTTGATCTTGGCTTCGTTCGCCACGTTTTTGTGGTGGTTTAGCACTCCCGGCATGTTCAACTTTCTTTGCCTTTCCGTCATGTTTATCTGTTCGGTGAGTACCGTCGTGTTCAATGGCAATCCGTTGCTAAGATTCGATGGCTACTACATCGTGATGGACATACTTGAGATTCCCAACTTGCGGCAAAAGAGCACCGAAGTTTTGAAGCGTTGGTTTCAGTCAACTTGTTTAGGTTTGGAGCTTCAAGACAATCCGTTTTTGCCTCGGAGGAACCTCTTTTGGTTCGGTATCTTTACGATTACCGCGTCGATTTACCGATGGGTGGTTGTGTTTGGGATCATTTGGTTCTTGAATCAAGTGCTCAAGCCGTATGGATTGGAAGCGATCGGAAAGATGTTTGCGATCGCAGGGGTTGTCGGAATGGTTGTCCAACCTGTGATGCAGTCGTACAAGTTTTTTAAGACCCCCGGAAGAGCTTCGAAGATGAAACGCAAAAACATGCTCACGAGTTTAGCGATCGCAGGCAGTATCTTAGCCTTCATCGCTTGGTTCCCGCTCCCATTCAGCGTCAAGTGCGCGTTTGAAATCCAACCTCAAGATGCCCTCCAAGTGCGAACGATGGTACCCGGTCATTTGGTCAATTGGAAGAAACGGCCTGGAGATACCGTTCGAAGCGGCGAAACTATCGCACTGCTCGACAATGTCGACCTTTCTGTTCAAGAGACCAAGTATCAAGGCGAATACGATTTGGCCCGCGAGCGTGTGCGAATGATGAAGCAACAAGCCGTGGAGGCGGCAAGAGCCGATGTCGGTCTGCGAGCTCAAGAAGCCGTCATGTCGTCGGCAGCAAGTATGCTACAGCAAATCCAGTCCAAGAGGGCGCAATTGCTGGTTCGAAGTCCACGCGACGGTGTCATTATCGAACCACCGAGCAAGCCCGTCTCTAAAGCGGCGATTGCGGAAGGACAACTCCCCGGTTGGGCAGGTAACCCCTTTGCTTCGATCAATAGCGAAGCCGTTTTTTCTGAAGGCGATGTACTGTGTGTCGTTGGAGAGCCAGCGAAAATGGAAGCGATCATCGTCGTCGACCAGTCTGACATCGATCTCATTAAAATCGGCGACGAAGTGGAACTCATGCTGGACTCGGCAAGACTCAACAGCGTGACCGGAAAAATCGGTCGAATCGCTGAATCGGAAATGAAGGAAACGCCCGAGAACCTTGCCATCCAGGCGGGCGGCCAGCTTAATACGGCCCAAGACGAGAGCGGCAAGGTTCGCCCAATCAGCACATCCTATCAAGCGACTGTACCCTTAGAACCTCGGCATGTTCCGTTTCGTTCGAGTTACCGAGGGAAGGCTCGAGTTCACCTCGAATGGCGATCGCTCGGTTGGCGTCTATATCGTTTCTGCGTCAAGACATTTAACTTTGACTTTTAAGCGAACCTTAACA
>JANPLJ010000706.1:0-7535 GCA_031426475.1 Pirellulaceae bacterium
CACCTCGGCTTCGATGTAGCGACTCTCGGTCAATCCCACTACCGATTAGTCTACCGAAGTTTGATCGCGATATTTGATCAATGTGATCTCATTGCCCGTTTCATTGAATGAGACTCGGTCCATAAACGTCGCGATCAAAACCAGCCCTCGGCCTTTTTGATCATCGATAGCGAGCGGGTCGCCTGATTTTAGAAAGTTCTTGGCATCGAAACCAGGGCCTTGATCCCGTACAACGACTCTTAGCATTTCTCGCATCACACGCGCGTCGTAAGTTATCTTTCGATCTTTAAATGGGGACGTCGAAAGTCGTTCATCTACAAGGCTCGACGGTTGCTGCGTGGTATTTTCACCGGCCGATTCGCTTCGCCATTGCTCACGTGTCAATTCCAAGTTGCCTCGATACATCGCATTGTCTAGGGCTTGTTTGATCGCCATCGCGACTCGTGGGCGATCGACGTCGCTGAGCAAATCGATGCCGCAAGCCATCTGCAGCGTCAAGTCAACAGCTGGCATAAACATATCGGGGTGATTCGGAAGTTCAAATACGAATCGGTTCTCCGACATGCATTCGATCAATTTAGCATAGCTCTGTTCAGTTCGGATCAAACCCAAAACATCGTCGACCGTTCTCAACAAGAGATCGTCGAGATTCGACTTGGGAACGTAGCCGGCCGCGCCTTTCTGCAACGCTTCGGCCGCCAGATGCTCCGAACCGCGGGCAGTCACCAAAATGGCGGGAATGTGAGGATAGATATTGCGCATTTGATGTACGAGTTCAAGGCCGTTCATCATCGGCATCTCAAGATCCGTGACAACCAGTTCACAGTGGCCAGATGCTAGATGCTCTAAAGCTTCGCAACCGTCGCCCGCGCATCGAACCACATGCGCCCCAGACTCCAACAACATACGCATCTGCAATAACTGGGTTGGGCTATCTTCCACCAAGAGGATCGTTGACATGTTGTAACCTTACGAAAGCCGCTGTCGCTCAAATCGCAAAAGGCGTTTGGAAAGAACGAAGCGTTGGGGAACGAACTACCAGTATGAGTCTATCGGATTCCTAATTTGATAGCAAATTGCTATCAAAATCATTGTCGTACGAGTTACCGAATTCATGCGATCGCTTCAAGAAATTCGGTATGGAGCGGGCGGCACATCGAAAGTGTCGTTCTGCTGGAACCCAACAGTTTGATAGCAATGAAGAAGCTGCCCTAAAATTGCAAATGATCGGAAAAATCCGCAAGTTCTACCCACCTTATCATCGATACAAGGAATAGTCTCTCGCACTAAAAGCGTGAGTACCTGCCACCAGGATGTTAAGGGTCTATTCACGATGTCACAATACCTCAGCAAGTCTCTCATCGGATTCTCGATTCTCGCCGGATGCCTCATGCAAACCGGTTGCATAGGAATCACGAGCGGGATCAACCTAGGCCCGTTTGGCGTCCCCATTCCGGTGAGCCCATTCTACCAGGATCAAGAAGAGCTCCAGTTTCACATCCATGAGCGATATGCACGGGTGCCAATCATGGGGCCATTGACGGCAGGTGGTCCGGTAGTCGCGCTCGATCCGCCCAGCGACGATGAAGTGATGCAGGCGATGGAAAAGGCCAATCCCGTTCGCGGTGGATTGCCACTATTGAGCGAAAAGCAGCGAAACCGAGTCCGTATCGTCAAAGAGAAGATCGCAGACTATATCGATCCACCACGATTCGTACCGCTCATTGGCTTTGCCCAATTGCATCATGCTCACTACAAATGCACCGTTTACTCCGAAGAGCGGTACATTAACGGCTGGCCAGTGCCATATACGTTAGAAGACAAGGAATCGGTCGAAGTTCTCTATGTCGACCACAATCACTTCCACATGTGCGGCGATCCGGACACCGGCGCATCTAGCCCATACTAAGGGCTGCTCTTAGGCTGGATGCATGTTCCACCGGCAGGCTAGGAGGCTATCTCGCCTTTTAGTAGGCCGGAACAAGTCGCTAGCAAACTTGGATGCTGAATAAAGCGTTGGCGACGCCGGTCCGGCAAAACCGAGGTTTCCGATTGCCGGAACAGCGCAGATTATCATTCTCGAATTGACGAACGCAATTAGCTGCTTGTTCCGGCCTACCGTGGCCTCGAAAGCTAGACAACCCGCAAAATTGCGGGTGTCGGATGAATGTCGACGCCGGATGGAGACTTAATCCAAGAAACCGACCAGTTCTTGCGAACGACTTGGCTGCTGGAGTTTCCGAACCGCCTTGGCCTCGATTTGACGAATTCGTTCGCGAGTCACTTTGAAGATATGGCCGACTTCTTCCAGCGTATAGCTGTAGCCGTCGCCCAATCCGTATCGAAGCTTGATAATTTCTCGCTCGCGATAGCTAAGCGATTTCAGAACTCGCGTGATCCGCATACGAAGCATCTCTTGGCCAGCTCCAATCGCGGGACTTTCTGCAGTACCGTCGGGCAAAAGATCGCCAAATTGGCTATCTTCGCTATTTCCAACGGGACGGTCCAGCGAAATCGGATATCGGCTCATCGCCAATACACGGCGGGCTTCTTCCACCGTTGTTTCTGCTCGGCGAGCAATCTCTTCCAAGCTTGGCTCTCGCCCTAGCTCTTGAAGCAGTTGTCGTGAGACATTGCGAACTCGCGACATCGTCTCGACCATGTGAACCGGAATACGAATCGTTCGGCTCTGGTCCGCAACGGCTCGAGTAATTGCCTGGCGAATCCACCAAGTCGCATACGTACAAAACTTGAAGCCGCGTCGATATTCGAATTTATCGACCGCTCGCATCAAACCGGCGTTGCCTTCTTGGATTAGATCCAAAAAGCTCAATCCGCGGTTGCGATACTTCTTAGCGATCGAGACGACCAATCGCAAATTGCCTTCGCTGAGTTGCTTCTTTGCGCGCTGATACTGGGTATACACCCGGCGTACCATAGCGACTCGGTTTCGAAGACTCTTCGGTGTTTCTTGAGTTGCGACCAAGATCTGACGGAATTCCCGCTTCAATTGCGCAATCTGCGATGGCGCAACTTGCTTGCTATCGAGTCGTTTCAGGTCGGCAGCAATTTCGTCGACACGGCGACTGAATTTCTCAAGCGTACCAATCAGCTGTTCGATTCTCTGCGTTCGAAGCCCGAGTTCTTCCACCAAACGAACAGCTTTCCGACGACGGCGAGCGAGGCTTTGCCAGGCTTCTGCGCGACGACGATCTGGAAGGGTTCGTGTTAAGGAGTTCCGATAATCGCGACGATTCCGCTTGAGCAAGACATCCAGTGTTTTTAGGTTGTGCGGGAGACGTCCGAGAATTTGCTCTTTCTCAAGCCGATCCGTTACCGAAACTTGAACGGTACGATCGAACGGCAATTCGCCGGTGTGAACGCGACGTAAAATTTTGTACGCGATCTGGATGACGTAATCGCACTCGAGCAGCTTGGTCCGGAATCGGCGACGAGTCACTTCAATCGTCTTAGCCAAACGGATTTCTTCATATCGTGTCAGCAATGGGATTTCACCCATTTGCGTCAAGTACATGCGAACAGGGTCGTCAGACCAAGTCTCAGTTTCTTCGACACCTGCCAACAAATCTTCATCGGCTTCGATTTGAATTTGTTCGTCAGCTGCGGCAACGTCATTTGGGACTGGATCGGCTAAGTCATCGCCCTCTTCTTCGAGCGAAAGCTTATGCAAGCCATCCATATCATCAACGTTGCGCGGTGCGTCGTCGTCGAAATCGACCAATAGACCATCAAACAAGGTCGTGCTCCTGAAACCAAAATGAATAAAGGAAGGGTGAATTGGGGCAACGCAAGTGTAGCACCTGCCTTATGCCATTCTGTCGCCTTACCTCAAATAGTAAACTTTTACGCTTGCGTGGACTGGGGGATATCCTGGAAACCGTGGGCCATGACAGATGCAGAGCCCGCTTGTCAAACACCATAGAAGATCGCAAGTTTCGCAACTTGGCGATCACAACTCGAACGCCACGCGCGTCACGCGACCTTCGAGTTATGAGAAGCAATGCAGGTGAGCGAGTCGTTGCGAATTGTCCAGGATATTTTGAAAAAGATTATGCCGATGAAAATCATATCGGCGACTTTATGTCGGACGTTCGTTTCGCTGAACTGGGCTCGAGCCTACTCGCCACTCCTTTTGTAATTGCACTCGCGCAGTTTGAATCGTTTCTCCGCGAGAGCTGGTGTTTTGATTTGCGAACGACCATTCATGGCTGTCCTGTTATCTCGCTCGTAATTTTAACTAGTCACGCTGGCCGGTCTAGTCATTTCTTCGATAGAATTTCAACTTCACGATACGTTTGTTTGGTGGTTCGCTGTTCAAAAGATCGCATTATCGTCCTATGTCATACGTTTTAAGATGTGCCTGCGGTGCGAAAATCTCGGTTCAACGCAGTCAGGCGGGGAGTCGCATTCGGTGTCCACAATGTGAACAAGCTGTTGAAATACCGACGATCCGAGGGCTTTCGCAGCTTGAAATCGAAGTGGAATCCATCGGGACAGATGAAACTCGACGTGTTTCTCGTCCTCGCTGGACGCCTTGGAAGGGCGCAATTGCGGCAGCCTGCTTCATTCTGGCGCTGATCGGATTAGGGAGATCCGCTCTCTATGGATGCTATCGATGGTCGACCCCAACGCCTTTTTCCGAAGTCGAGATGCTCCGAGAAGCCGAACAAATGGCTAGTGCATTTACGCCCGTTGAAGCTTGGGACACCTGGCGATACCTGCAAGAATCCGGGCTCGGGGCCAAGAAACCGCCTCAGGCGCTCATCGCCAAGCGCATTCTGGAAAAACAAGATATTTCTATGGTAAAGTGGGCTGCAGCAGGGGCAATTGGCCTGTTGGGATTGGTTGCCTGCGCTCTTTGGCCATCGCGGACAATCAAAAAGTGAGGCGCAGGACAGTCGAACTCAGGCCAGCAAAAAGGGATTGGGCGTCCATGCCCACGAAACGACTCGAAGCTCTTAGCCTTCGAATTTTTCGACGCATCCAAATGCGTAGAATCCCGATTCGAAGCGTTCAACGCGTGGCACTACGCGACTAAACGCAATTCGCCCATTTGTTGCATGACGCCTTCGATAAATTCTTCGAAGATTCGAAGGTCCAGCGCGCTGGCTGCCATCGATTCGGGATGGAATTGAGTACCGATCGCAAACCAATCGTCTTTTTCGCACTCAAATGCCTCGATGATCCCGTCTTGGCATCGTGCGGTGCAGCGAAAGCCATCTGCCAACCGAGCCACTGCCATATGATGGCGACTTGTCACGCGAATTTCGCCTTCACCGTAAACCCGCCCGAGAATCGAATCGCTTTCGACAACCAGCGAATGCCGATGACTCGGGTCCTGTGTGTCCAGATGAGGCAATGCGGTCGGAACGTCAACCGGAATATGATAGTACAAGTCGCCTCCTTGAACGACATTCAATAGCTGGTGTCCGACCCCGATGCCAAAAACCGGCATTCGACGCTCACAAATTTCCATGGCCAGCCGGCGGTCAAAGCGTTCCCGTCGTGGATCCATCGGCTTGACCGAACTATGAAGATGAAAACCGTCGTTGCGTGGATCGAGATCGGCACCACCTGTTAGCACAAAACCATCGAGTTTATCTAAAACACACTCCAGGGCCTCGTCGTTATCCATGATTGGCACGATGACAGGCACGCCGCCCGCCGCGGTGATCGAATCAAAGTATCCTGCAGCTAGAAAGCAGTAGGCAGGCACACCTTGATGAGTGCCTCGATAATCTGCGTTGAGTCCGATGAGCGGTCGTTTGGTCATTCCGAAGGTCCTTCCTCTGCGTTAGCAAAATGTATAGCGATGACACACCAAAAACCTTTGCGGCTAGCATAGGAAAAGTCGTTACGACGATTTGCCGTTTCATCGAAAGTTTCTGAGAATCGTATTCGACTGAGACCACTGATCATCGGCGATCTCGGTGAAAACGCAGCTTGAGAATTTGGACCGATCGCGCTGCGGGAAGCTTGCGATTTTGGCCAAATCTCCTCATTCCATACTCAGGTGGGGCTCCCGAATTCAGGCATTCCTTGCTACTGGGGCGGTTTGGCACATGGTTCTCGAAGATTCGAAGGTGTTAACCTTTCGAATCATCAACGTGTGATGACGATACCAAGCAGTCCTCACGTCGCAATACTCTTGGTACATTTGACCAATTAGAGATTTGCTGCGACTATCCATTGTGCTAGCGTTCGTACATTTCACGATTCGCGTAGTCCGCAGACGAGAGTCCCGATTTTGGGTCACTGCTAGCAATACGCTGCTGCAGTGGCTGGATCTGTTGCGTTGGAGTGATGATAAGGTATGAAACTAAGCCGTGCTGCAATCGCTTCTGTCGGATATGTGCTTCCGCCTGACATTGTAACGTCGCAACAACTCGAGAACCAGCTTGAGACGCTTTACAACCGGTTGAATCTACCGGTAGGGAGATTGGAGTTGATGAGCGGGATTCGCGAACGCCGGCTTTGGCCGCGCGGGACGCGAATTACCGACCCCAGTATTGAAAGCGGACGACGAGCCATCGCAGCGGCCGGTATCGATCCGCAATTGATCGGCTGCTTAATTCACGCCAGTGTTTGTCGCGATTACCTAGAGCCCGCGACGGCATGCGGAGTGCATCATGCCCTGGGCTTGTCCAACGATGCGTGGGTTTACGATGTCTCGAATGCGTGCCTTGGCATCATGAATGCCGCCGTTCAAATCGCGATGATGATCGAAGCGGGAGTCATTCAAGCGGGACTGGCCGTCGGAACGGAGAACGCCCGAGGGCTCTTGGAAGCGACCATCGATCATCTCAATAACGATCAATCGTTAACACGACAGACGATCAAGCCTGCGTTTGCTTCGCTGACAATCGGCTCTGGCTCTTGCGCATGGCTAATTGTCGATCGAGAGCGATTCAACGTTGCCGGTCGCATTCATGCAGCCGTAGCCCATGCCAACACGGCTCATAACGATCTCTGTCAAAGCGATACCGATCAAGCGGGTGGTGCCATGCAACCGACGATGAATACCGATTCGGAGAAACTCTTAGAGATGGGAATTGCTACAGGAGCGGCCGCTTTTGCCAAATTGCTCCCCGAGATCGCATGGGATAAATCCGAAATTCAATCGACTGTCTGCCACCAAGTCGGGTCCACCCATCGACGGATGATGCTGGAGCGATTGGGGTTGCCTATCGAACGAGATTTCGCAACCTTCGAGTATCTCGGCAATACGGGATCGGTGGCACTCCCGACAGCACTTGGAGAGGGGCTTCGCCAAGGGATGCTCAAGGACCCCTCGCGGACCGTCCTGATGGGAATTGGCTCTGGAATCAACTCCGTGATGATGGCATGCGATCTAAGCGGAACAGTTGAAAAAGGGGATTGAAAGGACAGAAATGACAGAAAGGACGCAAGGGACCGAAGGGACGCAAGGGACCGAAGGGACGCAAGGGACCGAAGGGACGCAAGGGACCAAAGGTGTTGCGGTTTTTTTGAAAGCCTCACGCCTTTCTTTCGTC
>JANPLJ010000707.1:0-5362 GCA_031426475.1 Pirellulaceae bacterium
CGCGGATCGAGCTGCGTTTGATAGGCCGCTTCGAGATCTGCTTCGGTGAGGCCTCGTGATCCGCCGACACATTCCGTGACGTTTTCTCCGGTTAGCTCCAAGTGTGCGCCGCCGAGTTTCGAGCCCGAGGATTGATGTATCTCAAAAGCCAATCGTAACTCTTCACAAACATCGGCAAATCGACGGGTCTTTCGACCGTGCTGTGTCGAAACCGTGTTGCCGTGCATCGGATCGCAGATCCAGAGGACTCGGTGGTTGTCACGTTTCAATCGTTCGACCATACCGGGAAGAAACTTCGCGATTTTCGCCTGCCCCATCCGATGAATCAGCGTTAGCCGCCCAGGCTCGTTATCGGGATTGAGCCGTGTGACGAGTTCTACGAGTTCATCGAGCTCCATGCTGGGCCCGACCTTGACCCCAATCGGGTTGCGGATACCCCGAAAATATTCGACGTGAGCGCCATTTAAGGCTCGCGTTCGATCGCCAATCCACGGAGCGTGGGTCGACAAGTTGTAATAGCCAGTGCCGCGAACGCTTTTGCGAGTCAAAGCGGTTTCGTAGTCCATATGCAACGCTTCATGCGAGGTATAGAAATCAACCCGCCGCAACTCCTTCGGCTCGCTTCCGAGGATCGTTTCCATAAAGCGAATCGCATCGCCCAGCGAGGCCACCAATTTCTGGTATCGCTTGGCAACTTCGGCGTTCGCCTGATCGACAAACGTCAAATTCCAGTTTTCGGGATGATGCAGGTCAGCAAAACCACCTTCGCTGAGACCTCGAATGAAATTCATGGTCAGAGCCGAGCGTTCGTAGCCTCTCAAAAGCGCTAGCGGGTCGGCGCGTCTGGCTTCGGCGGTGAACTCGTTTTTGTTGATCAAGTCACCGCGATAACACGGAAGCGTGACTCCGTTCTGCGTTTCCGTGTCGGACGAACGAGGCTTCGCGTACTGGCCAGCCATGCGACCAAGACGAATGATGCGACATCGAGCACCCACGACAATTGCCAAGCTCATCTGTAACAGAACCTTGAGCTTGCTCGCAATCGGCTCGGATTGGCAGCCTTCGAACATTTCAGCGCAATCACCGCCCTGCAAGAGCCAGGCGTCGCCTTGTTGAGCAGCTGCCAAATCGGTTCGAAGGCGATCGACTTCCCAGCTTGTTACGAGTGGTGGTAGTTTTTCAAGGTCCTTGAGAACTCCTTTCAAGAGTGCCTGATCTTCGTAGACCGGTTGCTGAACGATCGGACACGTTCGCCACGAATTTGGAGTCCAACTGCCTTGCATGGTGTACCTGAAATCTCTTGCTCGAAACCGTACTCAAAGTTTAAAGGGTGGATGGATCAACGTATTTTCGCAAGCCCAGAACCAAAAAACATCCTATTTCTTTCCGCGAGTTGGCGAGCCAAGATCGCTTGATAATCGATTCGATATCGCTACATTGCGTCTCCATGACACTGCGACTGAATCCCGAAGAATGCATGCAGGCAGCCAACATTCTCAAGCGTGGCGGAACAGTTGCCTTTCCTACGGAAACAGTTTACGGTCTCGGGGCAGATGCAACGAGCATAACATCGATCGCCGCCATTTTTCAGGCAAAAGGGCGTCCGTCCGACAATCCGTTGATTGTTCACCTATGCCATCCTGACCAGCTCGAAGTCTATTGCAAACAGATTCCGAGTCTCGCCTACGAATTGATCGACGCTTTTTGTCCTGGACCGTTGACTTTGGTGCTTCCCAAGAAATCATCGATCGTCGACAGCGTCACCGCCTCGCTCAACACCGTTGCCGTGCGATTCCCATCGCACCCGACGGCCCAAAAAATCTTGGAAGCGGCCGATCTTCCGATCGCCGCCCCTAGCGCGAATCGATCTGGTAGACCTAGCGCCACGTCCTGGCAAGCGGTTCTTGAGGACTTGGATGGTCGGATCGACGCTGTGGTGTGCGACGGCTCAGCCAATATTGGATTGGAAAGTACGGTGCTCGATCTGAGCAGTTTGATCCCGGTTGTTCTTCGTCACGGGGCAATCACAGTCGAACAACTTAGAGAAATTGAACCTTCGATCCAGCTTCGCTCGGCTTCGAATGATTTCGAAGTCAACTCGCCGGGCCTTCGCCATCGTCACTATCAACCTCATGCCAAAGTGGTTCTTTGTGTTTCGCCAAACCAGGTCGTTTTGCCGGTTGTCGATAACTTCGATCGACTTCCCCCGGAACAGGTCGGGGAAGAAGGGCGAAATGCCTTCATCGGCATTGTTGAGCCGGATCCAAGCCAGCCTTTCGCAATGCAACACCATTGCCGCGATATCGAGGACTACGCGCGATCGCTTTTCGAATTCTTTCGACAGTGCGATTCAGCGGGTATCGCAAACATCTACTGCCAAATCGTAGACGAAATCGGTTTGGGACGAGCCATCATGGATCGCTTGCGGCGTGCCTCAGAAACTTCGTAGCAACATCGTCAACCGCGATTCGACTTGACTTGCAACGTAAGCCCAGTCGCCTTGCGTTGGTTGTCGAAACAGTCGCAGCGAGGAATACCACGGACTATCTTCGCGATCTAACAACCATCGCCAATCGGGCATCTTGTTGAGCAGCACCCAAGCGGGGCGGCCTAACGCGCCGGCGAGATGAGCCATCGAAGTATCGCTGGTGATAACCAGATCGAGTTGCGAAACGATCGCTGCCGTATCCATGAATGCACCGCTTGAGACGTCGGTGCCTTCGGGGAGTGTGACCAGCGGACGTATGCCACCCCAGCCCTTGATCTGATCGGTACCGTCCCCTTGCTGAAGACTGATGAATTGGACGTTATCGATGCGGCTAAGAGCGTCGTAAGTCTTTAAAGGATAGGATCGAAAAACATCTGCCATGTGATCCCGATTACCTTGCCAAACCAATCCTACGCGGAGCTTCGCCGGTGGTAGCCTTTGAAGCCATTGCTTCCAATAGCCGATCAAATTCTCGGCTGGCTGAAGATAGCCCTCGGCCATCGGGATGTTGGTGTCGTCGATTGCGAGAACATCCGCGACGTCGAGCAAGGAACAATGGAAGTCAAACGAATGCTCGACCGGGAGACTGCTGGGAACGTAGTAATCGATTCCGCGACATTTTCGCAGCAAGGCCAACAATGCTGGTGGACCATGAACAACGACCGAGGCTCCGCGTTCTTTGAGCACGGCAGCGAAGCGAATAAAATGAATCGCATCGCCCAAGCCTTGCTCCGCGTAAAGCAAGATCGCTTTTCCAGCCAAAGGTTGCCCGGTCCATTTAGGCTGTGAATAATTGTGCTGGGCGGCCTCTGTGCACTTCCAACGCCAGCGATACTCTTCCCAACCGCGTTGGAAGTCGCCCTTGAGCAGATAGATCACGCCGAGATTACGATGCGTCTCGGCTTCGTCCGGTGCAAGCTTCTGGGCGTTTGAATAGCTTTCCAAAGCCAGATCGTAGTTTCCTAGCCAGGCGTGGAGCGTCCCGCGATTTTTGTGGGCACTCAAGTAATTCGGGTCAAACGCGAGAGCCTTTTGGAACGCCTGCTCAGCCTCGTCGGAACGAAAGTCATATCGAAGCGAATTTCCCATGTTATTAAAGGCGATCGGGAAATTTGGGTTGATTGCGATCGCCTTCTCATAGGCCTCGACCGCTTCGCGATAACGCCGCAAATCATGCAGCGCAATCCCGAGGTAGCACCATGCGTTCGCATGATTGGGGAGTTGTTCGACAACCTGTCGATACATCTGATGTGCCTGGGCAGTTCCACCGCTTTGGTGAAGCTTCCAGGCGGATTGCAAGTATTCATCGGCTGTTGGCATATCGTCGAACTATCCTAGCTTCATTTCTTTGACCTACTCCTGTCTCGGACGGATTGGCTTGATAGGATAGTACCTCGAATGAGAGCCCATCAAGTGCCCTGCGCGAAGATGGAAGCCTATGCGATGAGGATTTTGCTGAAACCTTACTCCTTCATGATAAACAACTAATATGAATGCATTTCGTATCGAACGTGACTCGATGGGCGATGTCCAGGTCCCGGCTCAAGCTTATTTTGGAGCTCAAACTCAACGAGCGGTCGAAAATTTCCCGATTTCTGGCTGGCGGCTGCCGACTCCACTAGTTCGGGCGATGGGCCGAGTGAAGTATGCTTGCGGCGTCGCGAATCGCGATCTTGGCAAGCTTACGGATTCAGGAAAAAACCGACTCAATGCTTCGCAGGTCCAAGCGATGTTGACGGCATGCCAGGAAGTAATCGACGGGAAGATGGACAATGAGTTTCCGATCGACGTCTTTCAGACAGGCTCGGGAACGTCAAGCAACATGAATGCGAATGAAGTAATCGCCAACCGAGCGATCGAGTTGCTGGGGGGCGATCGGTTCTCCAAAGAGAAGTCGATTCACCCCAATGACCATGTCAATATGGGGCAGAGTACCAACGACACGTTTCCGACCGCGATTCACGTTGCGGTCGCCTACGAAATCGAGAAAAATCTGATCCCGGCGTTAACCGCGTTTCATGATTCTTTGGCCAGAAAAGCCAAGGACTGGGATCGTATCATCAAAATTGGACGCACGCATCTGATGGATGCGACGCCGCTGCGATTGGGTCAGGAATTTGGAGGATTTGCAAGGCAACTCGCCCTCTCGATTGGCCGCGCACGATCGGCACTCGATGCGGTCTTGGAGCTCCCTGTAGGTGGTACGGCCGTCGGGAGTGGGATCAACACCCATCCCGAATTCGGCCGGCGCGTGGCTGAGAATTTGGCTTCGCAGACAGGACTAGCCTTTGTCGAGGCCGTCGATCACTTCGAAGCCAACGCTCAGCGCGATGGTTTGGTCGAATCACACGGCCAGCTCAAAGCAATCGCGATGACGCTTTTTAATGTCGCCAATAATATTCGATGGCTAGGCTCGGGACCTCGTTGTGGATTCTTCGAAGTCATTCTCCCAGATCGACAACCCGGCAGCTCGATTATGCCCGGAAAAGTGAATCCGGTCATGTGTGAGAGCATGATGCAATTGACGACGCGCGTGATGGGAAATGACACCACGATGACGATGTGTGGCGCCACCGGCGGAAACTTCCAGTTGAACATCATGATGCCAGTCATGGGGCATACTGCTTTGGAATCGATCCATCTTCTAACGCATGGAATTCATGCATTTATCGAATTCTGCATGGATGGCCTTGAAGCGAATCCCGAGGCCTGTGAAGCGTCCGTTGAACAAAGCTTGTCGATGGTAACCAGTTTGAATCCTTTCATCGGGTATGAAAAAGCTTCGAAACTAGCCAAGGAAGCCTTTGCGACCGGCAAGACCATTCGAGAACTTTGTCGCGAAGAGGGAATATTGCCTGAGGAGACATTGAAGGC
>JANPLJ010000708.1:0-3260 GCA_031426475.1 Pirellulaceae bacterium
TTTGCCAACAAACCATCGCCGACACCGCGATACGACTACAATCAGATCCTGTATCGATTAGATTTAGATGATTCGCGACTGCAACCAGCGCGGATTCGTGCTCGTTCTCAATGAATGTTTGCGTACTTCGCGACACACGGCTAAGAACACTCAGGCGAAAAAACGATTGGAATTTCGATCTTCACTACGGAAACTGTGGAACCTTGATCCGCAGATCGATTTTTTGAACCACGGCTCGTTCGGTGCATGCCCCCGAGATGTACTGGCTGTTCAACGCGAGTATCAGGATGCATTGGAACGCGAGCCGATTCGGTTTCTTGCCCCCGAACGCGATCTTGAACCAAAGCTTGATCACGTCCGAACCGTCATGGCGACGATCTTATCGGTCGATTCGCAGGACCTCGCATGGGTACGCAACGCAACGGAGGGAGTCAACGTCGTCCTTCGTTCGATGCCGTTCCTTCGAGACGACGAAGTCGTTGTGACGAATCATGGCTATAACGCATGTAACAACGCGGTTCGATATGCAGTGGAGCGAGTTGACGGTTTCGTGAAAACGGTCGATGTCCCGTTTCCCGTCAGTGAAGCTCGAGAAATCACCGAAGCAATCGTTGCCGCTTTTTCCCCACATACTCGGCTGCTCGTCATCGATCACGTTACAAGCCCAACTGGAATCATTTTCCCCGTCGAGCAACTTACAAGTGCGGCTCATGAACGAGGCATTCGAGTGTTGGTTGATGGGGCACACGCACCGGGGATGTTGGCCGTGAATCTTCGACAGCTCAACGCCGACTATTATACGGCCAACCATCATAAATGGTTATGCGGCCCCAAAGCGTCGGGGTTTCTATATGTTCGACGCGACCTGCAAGACGAAATAAGACCACTTATTATCTCGCACGCTGCCAATCGCCCTCGTCCGGCACGCTCTAGGTTTCTTGCTGAGTTTGATTGGCAAGGAACTTTTGACCCGAGCGCGTTACTTTCGGTTCCTGCGGCGATTTCCTTTCTGGAGAGTCATCGTCAATGTAGCCTTGCCGAGCATATGCAAAAAAATCATGAACTGACAATTGCCGCGCGCCATCAACTTGTTACGTCGATCGGTGGGCACGTGCCGGCGCCAAACTCGATGATTGGCAGTATGGCGACAATACCGCTTCCTAGTGGACCGCCATTAGCTTACGGCGAACTGGATCCGCTTCAGCAACGGCTATTCGATCAGTACCAGATCGAAGTCCCTGTTATCCGTTGGCCAGATGCCGAATCACGTTGGCTGCGATTTTCTGTTCAGTCGTACAACGATCGAGACCAATACGAGCGGCTTGCAAACGCACTGGTCAACGAAAGGATCGTATTCTAAGGCGATGGAGCATTGCTAATTCGCGTATTAACGGTGGGAAGCGCGAGCGCACGTTCATGACTCATGGCAATGTCACGGCGATAGCGGTAAAATCGACAGTTGTCGCTGATTTCACGTCTCGTAGCTGCGCTCGCCAAGAGCGTGGACGCTCGAAGCTTCTAAATCCTCGTATAATCGATAGTCTGAGGCACTTCCTCCACCGTCTTGGCGACGGCGGCTAGGTCCGAAACCATTTCCCACGCGAAATCCATGCTTTCCGACACAGTTCCCGCTGACGCACGACGTTCTTCGAATAGCCATGTGCTCGTACTGTTTGGATTGGCATCAGTCATCGGATTGGTTTTCTGGAATTCCTTTCAGTCGGGATTCGTGCTCGATAACGAGTTCATCATCAAGGATGATCCTCGGCTTCGAGCTTTTTCGTGGGAAAATATTCGGCTTATTGTTAGCGAAGACTACTGGTACCCGAAGGGTGTTGGTGGCCTGTTTCGTCCGATTACGACTCTTTCGTATCTTTTCGACTACTCGGTTCTCGGATTTGCTGACAATCCGATTCATTACCATTGGATGAACGTAGGACTTCATCTGCTCAACTCGTACTTGGTCTACTGCTTGATGAGGCGGCTATCGCGTCAATTTTGGGTCGCGTTGGTCGCTGCACTGCTTTTCGCGGTCCACCCGATTACGACAGAGTCGGTAACGAATCTCGTAGGGCGTTCGGATCTCTTGGCAGCGGCGGCAGTTTTGAGCGGAACGTTGATGTACATCCGCAGTACGGAGGATCCATCGACGCGTCGATGGATCTGGCTGTGCGGGATGGCAGCAACGACCACCTTGGGGGTATTGGCAAAAGAAAGTGCAATTGTTGTAGTTGGTTTAGTGCCGCTCTACGATTTAATGGTTCGGTTCCCCGAGGCTCCTTCTTCCAAGGCAAACGTGCTCAATTGGTTGGGGCATCGGTTCGCGAAAGGCTATATCGTTTTCGTACCGATCATCATCGGACTTTTTCTTGTACGATACTGGATGTACTACAAGAATGGTCCATCGATGATGGCATGGGGAGACAACCCGATGCGAGCAACAGATTTCTTATCGGCTCGATTGACGGCAGTAAAAGTCATCGTCTATTACGTTGGATTGCTGGTGTTTCCACTTCGACTTTGTTGTGACTATACGTTGAACGCGATCCCCAATAGCTCTTGGCGATTGGCGACCTTGGAGGACCTCAAAGCGTTTGCGGCAATTGCATTCGTCCTTTTCCTGGGCGTGGTTGTATGGAAACGGTATCGAAACGGTCATCGAACCGAAGCGTTTTTTGCCGTTTGGTCCTTTATCACGTTGTTGCCTACGTCGAACTTGCTTTTTTTGATCGACAGTAACATGGCCGAGCGTTTTTTGTATCTGCCCTTGGTGGGATTCGTCTGCTGGTCTTCGTTGTTTTTGGAGGCTTGGGCACATCGAATCCATCGGAATCTACTGATTGTTTTACTGATATCGGTCATTGGATTCCTTGGCGTTCGAACTCATTATCGAAACAATGATTGGCGCTCTAATCTTTCGCTTTGGACTAGCGCAAGCAAGATATGTCCCGAGAGCTTTCGGGTTCACAGATCGTTGAGTTGGGCGATGTACAAGAGGGATGTCGATCATCTAAACTTCGATGAAATTATTCCGATTGCAGAACGTGCTGCAACGATTGCTCGTATGTTGCCTACCGAACAAGGGGACGAGAAATCGCATTTGATGCTTGGAATGTTCTATGGGCTGAAAGCCGAGAGTATGGTAACTCGCGAAGCGGATGGGCAATTCTCGTTGAACGATGAGGCTCGACGCTTATTCGAGCAATCTTTAGTCGAGTTGGAGTATGCTGCCACTATCGGTGAGGCTCAAAGCGCTAGGG
>JANPLJ010000709.1:0-2163 GCA_031426475.1 Pirellulaceae bacterium
GTGCCGCTCGGTGAATCATTACTTGTCATATTGGCTTTCGTGCTCCTTGTTCGGAGCGTGTCCGCGGAGACTTGGCAAGGCTGGAACAAAGTCGAACTTAGAGTCAGTGATCGAAAGGCCTTCCTCATCGAACCGTCGAAAGCCGCACCAGGGAAACCTTGGATTTGGCGGACCGAGTTCTTCGGTCACCAACCGCAAGCTGATCTTGCGTTGCTCGAAAAAGGTTTTCACGTCGCCTATGTCGATGTTCAGAATCTATACGGCGGACCGTTAGCGATGTCCGTGATGGACGCGATGTACACGCGTGTTACCGACGAGTTTGGCTTATCCGAGAAAGTGGTCTTGGAGGGATTTAGTCGAGGCGGGCTTTTCGCTTTCAATTGGGCTGCCCGGAATCCACAAAAAGTTGCCTGTATCTACAACGATGCACCCGTTTGCGACTTCACGAGCTGGCCTGGTGGGAAGGGGCGTGGAAAAGGTTCACCTGCAGATTGGGAGCGACTGAAGACAGTCTATGCGTTTAGCGACGAAGAAGCTGCGAATAGCCAGTTCAATCCGATCCACCAGCTTGAGCCTCTTGCAAAAGCGGAAATCCCCCTGTTACATGTCTGCGGTGCAGCCGATGACGTGGTTCCGATCGAAGAGAACTCGTTGGAGGTGCAGAAACGTTATCAAGCCCTCGGTGGTTCGATAACGCTGATCGCCAAACCGCATTGCAATCACCATCCACATAGCCTGGAAGATCCGACACGCATTGTCAACTTTGTTTTGACGCATACTGGTTTCGCTGACCAGACGAAAGAAGCATTGACGCCGTTCGGATATGACTACTTCACGTTGCGACATGGATTGCAGAGATGCCACGCAAAATTTGAACAAGAAAAACGAGGGCGAGTCGCGTTTCTTGGAGGGTCGATTACTGCAGCGAAGGGGTGGCGTGACCTGGTTTGCGAAGATTTGAAGCGACGATTCCCTGCAACCGAATTCGATTTCGTCAACGCTGGTATTTCATCGCTCGGTTCCACGCCGGGAGCATTCCGTTTCCAGCGCGATGTACTGGCAAATGGGCCGGTCGATCTTTTGTTCGAAGAAGCCGCGGTCAACGACGACACGAATGGTTTCTCGTCTGTCGAACAAGTTCGTGGAATGGAAGGAATCGTTCGGCAAGCGTTGATTGCGAATCCACAGATGGATATTGTACTGCTTCATTTCGTTGACCCCGGAAAGATGGATCAGATTCGCAAGGGAGTCACTCCGATGGTCATTGTCAATCATGAACGAGTGGCCGAGCACTATCGATTACCATCGATCAATCTCGCACGCGAAGTGACCGAACGAATCGATGCTGGCGAGTTTACATGGGAGAAAGACTTTCGAAATCTACATCCTGCTCCGTTTGGACACGAGTTGTACGCTCGGTCGATTGAAAGGCTTTTCTCGGCAGCATGGAGCGACAAGTTCGACAATCCCGCCTCGATGGCGGTTACACTTCCCGAACCTCTGGATCGATCGAGCTATTTCTACGGACGACTTGTTGGACCAGTCGAACTCGTGGAATCCAAAAGAGCCAACTTAGTCAATGGCTGGCGGTTGGATTCGCGGTGGAAGCCGGAAGGCAAAGTAGGTACACGACCAGGATTCGTCGACGTCCCAGCACTTATCGCCGAAGAACCAGGCGCAACCATGAAGTTAACCTTTCAAGGAATCGGTATCGGAATATTTATTGCTGCCGGTCCTGATACTGGAAACATCGAATATCGAGTCGATCAAGGAGAATGGCAGAACCTAGAACTGTTTACTCAATGGAGTCCAAGTCTCCATCTTCCATGGGCCAAGATGTTGGCATCGGAGTTGGCCGACGGATCCCATGAGCTGGAAGTGCGAGTCAGCCAGCAAGCCGATGAACGGAGCAAGGGACATGCGATTCGAATCATTCACTTCTTGATCAATACGCCTTGAACATCGAATTGCAATTTGTACATCCAAGTTGATTTGTGTGGAATGGCGTGAACTTAAGGAATTCACTTGTAAGCGGAACAGCGCGAGCCGTCCGGTTCCTCAGAGTTTTGTCGCACTTCACCGGACGGCTTACGCCACTTAAGTCCACGCCATTGCAGCTTGTCTGGTTGCCAAACCTGCTCACCTTCTTTACGAGGGCGAAGG
>JANPLJ010000710.1:0-3423 GCA_031426475.1 Pirellulaceae bacterium
AGCTAGAGCGATCACTTGCGTCAATCAGGCGTCACTTCGAGTACGCAAACAACCAAAAAAAAAAAACGCTCTTCAGAAGCTGGGCTCAGTTCTCGCCAAAACTAAAAAATCACGGCCTCAACGGGACGGCACTATGGCAGCCCAGGGTGAAGCGCAAAGGCGAAGCCTCGGAGCGTAACCCTGGGTCGCGACGTCGCGATGGACGTTGAGTCCCAACGGGACGGCCCTAGATTCGACATCCTTCGCTAGGGCCGCCCCATTCGGGGCTTTTGCTTACCGTGCCAATGGTCCCAGGGTTGCGCTTCACCGCGTTGCGGCTTCGCTCCACCCTGGGCTGACATAGGGCCGCCCCATTCGGGGCTTTTGTGAGGCTGAAAGCCTGACGTACAAATTTAATATGCTTCACGTTGAGTTCAGGTTGAGTCTCTATTATGACGGATGTTCGAAACATCGAGTCGTGCGAGGGGTTTAAATACTCTCGGCGACCTATCCTCACATTTCCAGGAGACCTCTCTATGAAACGTTACACATATCGACTTACTTTGCTTGCACTTTTAGGAGCCAGTACGGCGATGGCACAACCGCCTGGTCCGCCAGACCGACAGGGACCGCCTGGCCAAGGTGGACCTGGAGGCGGAGGTGGACCTCGCGATGGTTTTCGCATGCCACCCAATCCGATCTTGGAGGCCTTGGATTTGAATCGTGACCAGATCATTTCCGAAGACGAGGTGCGAGTCGCGGCCAAATCGTTGATGACGCTCGACAAGAACGGCGATGGAAAGCTATCGCAAGAAGAAACACAGCCAACGTTTGGACCGGGTGGTGGATTTCGTGGACCAGGACCGCGCGATGGCGATCGGCCCGAAGGTGGTCGGCCAGAGGGTGGCGACGCGTCGCGGCGACCTCGCCCGGAAGGCGCTGACGGACCGCCTCGAGATCGTGGTCCTGAAGGTTCCGGCGGACCGCCACGAGATCGAGAAGGTAGTGGCGATCGTGGACCTGGTCCCGATGCGCGTGGCCCCGGTGGAGGACCGCCTGAAGGTCGCGCTGGCGGAGGATTTGGTGGTGGTGGGCCAGGAGGACCTGGCGGCTTTCAAGGTCCTAATCCAGAACGATTCGTCGCGATGGCAATGGAGTTCGACGCTGATAAAGATGGTAAGCTCAATCGAGATGAACTCTTTAAGTTTGCTGAACGAATTCCAGCGATGCGACCGGGCGGAGGCGAAAGCGGACCAGGACCTCGAGGTCCCGGCGGCCCGGACGGCGGCGGACGACGTCCCGAAGGAGCGGGAAGACCTGAAGGCGGTGGAAGACCTGAAGGCGGTGGGAGACCGGATCGTCCTCAACGCCCAGAGTGATCGTTCGATCGCTTGAGTATTGGTAGCCGACTTCGTAAGAATTTGGACGAAGCTCGAGTGACAAAGTCAACAGCGATTCGTCCGAAGTCTAACGACTTCGGATACCGTTTTATTTCTTTCCGAGCTTGCGTTTGGCTTCGAAGAACTCGCTTAGCAAGCTCCCACATTCGGTGGCAAGAACGCCGCCGGTTATCTCAGCGGAATGATTCAGCCGGTCGTCGTTAAGTATTCGATAGAGTGAATCGACGGCACCGGCTTTGGGATCTCGGGCTCCGTAAACAACGCGCGGCACTCGAGCTTGAATGATGGCACCTGCGCACATTGGGCAGGGTTCGAGCGTGACATAAAGTGTGCAGTCGATCAACCTCCATGAATCGAGCGTCGAGGCAGCTTGGGTAATCGCGATCATCTCGGCGTGAGCGGTTGGGTCTTTCAGTTGTTCGCGTTGGTTCCAGCCGCTTCCGATGACTCGCTGGCGATAGACCACGATCGCACCGACCGGAACTTCATCTTGTTCCATCGCCGTAACCGCCAGATTCAAAGCCCTTCGCATCCACGATTCATCGCTCCCGACACTTAAAAGCTCTTCGTAGTCTCGGAAATCGGGATCTTCCATATTCAATTCACTCATGGTTGAATCTCTAAAAAGTTGCGGTAGGGTCGCCAAAAATGCTCATCATATCGACTGAGAATACTCTGAAGGTTTCCCAACTCGTCGATCGCCATAATGTACTCGGTTCGAATCAGATCGATCGTCGTCTCCAACGTTTGTGAATCTAGCAATTTTCCTTGATGGAGCCGCTTGATGTCCAATTCGCCAAGGACAACTTGCGGAAACTGCGTCAAGCATCGAACTGGATTGCAAAGATTGGTTTCAATCGCTTCACGACAATCGAGTTCATCCAGTCTTACCGATTGGCTGCTCAGCATATCGCCGATGGAGGAGCGAAGTAAATTCGTCATGATGGCATCCGTACCGAGCCGACGAGCCATGTCGCGACCGAGACTTCGGATATACGTCCCGGTGCTGCATTCGATATCCAGTACTAGACGCGGATAGCTAAATTCTACGATTGCAAGGCGATGGATTTGGACTTGTCTCGCAGGCATATCGATGGCCTCTCCAGCCCGAGCGCTTTCGTAAGCTCGTTTTCCGTCGATGCGAATCGCCGAATAAATAGGTGGAACCTGCGATATCGATCCGAGAAACTCGGGAAGGATCGTTTCCAGATCAGGAAGGGTTGGAATATTGGCGCCGGAAACTTCCGACACTTCGGATTCGGTATCGACCGAGGGGCTCGTCTTACCCAGTTCGAACGTCCCTCGATACGATTTCGGCAGCATATGAATCCAATCGACCAACCGGGCGGCTTGTCCGACAGCGACCAGCAAAACACCTTCGGCGATCGGATCCAAAGTTCCAGCGTGCCCAACTTTCGTTGGACGAATCAGTCGCTGAATTTGGTTGACGCAGTCTCGGCTAGTCGGGCCCGAAGGTTTAAATAGATTGAGGATGCCGAACATGCACGTTTTAACAGGTAAATGGAAAAGGAAAATTGAACGGACCATCGAATCATTCCTGAATCTATATGGTCGTTGCGCCGATGATTGACGAGTTGGAGTGCGCCACGTTTGGTGGCGATGTCCTACTTGTTGGGCCAGGGACGCGGCCAGTAATTCCGTGTTGCTTGTCTTGATCCGAACCGATCGGTCGAGCAGCTTATACTGTCAAGTCAGTCTCGACCATGCCCGAACCTCGCAATGTTCGTTGGGATATCGCTGCTTTGATCGTCGCAGCGGCCTGCGTTTTTGTCTGGCTATCGCTTTTGACGCACGATCCAGCCGACCCGTTGCCTAGCCTGCCCGGGCCACTCGCCAAGCTCTATCAGCCCGACATTATCGCATATCCGATCAACGAAAAGGTCGCTAATCGGTGTGGCTATTCGGGAGCTTGGCTCAGCCATCTCCTCTTCCAGGCCCTCGGCGTGGGAGCCTATATGGCGGCGCTTTTGATGGGGCTATCGGTCGTCGTGATGTTGCGGCAACAACCGTGGGCATCGCCGCT
>JANPLJ010000711.1:0-4738 GCA_031426475.1 Pirellulaceae bacterium
GGAAACTGGAATTGTAAGCATGTCGGTTGCCGCATTGGATCTGCTAGAACCGTAGCAAAAGGATCTTCAGGTATTTTGGTGGTATCAACGTAAATGGCATACTTCCCGTTGATCCTATAGACGATGGGGGGCAAGCCCCTCGATCGAGAATCAACGTTACAGAACACCCACTAATTTTTCTGAATAACCAAGTATCACCCGCTGGGCTTTACTCTCTCGGGTCCCGATCAAGTGTTGTAATTTCCAAACGCATCGACCGATCGCGAGGTTGGTCTTCATCTTGATGCGTTTTCGCTAGGACGACGGTTTGTTAAAAAATCGACAAGTGTTTTCGGTATGCTTCGGATATGCAAGTCGCGCTGCGGGAATGCAATTTCAATTCCCTCTTCAACAAATCGGTGATGGATCTGCGTCTGCAATTCATGTCGGGTTTGAACGCGGGTATCGAGATTCTCGAGAAACAGGCGGATTTTGAGATTGATAGTGCTATCACCGAAGTTTTCCAAATGTGCAGTTGGCTTGGGATCGGTGAGGACATTTTCATGGGATGCGCAAATCTCTTCAATGATTTGGCATGCCCGCTCGGGATCCGATTCGTAAGATATTCCAACCGTGATCACCACGCGATTCGTAGAGTCAGAAAGCGTCCAATTCAGCAAGCGTCCGGTGATCAAATCTTTATTTGGAATGATAAGTTCTTGCCGATCCCAGTTCGTAATCGTCGTTGCACGCATTCGAATTCGAGAAACTGACCCAGTTGTTTCGCCAAGCGTAATCACGTCGCCAACTCGGATAGGTTGCTCGAAGAGCAAGATCAAACCAGAGACGAAATTACCGAAAATCTCTTGCAATCCAAACCCTAAACCGACGCCCAAGGCCGCAACAAGCCACTGGATGTTTGCCCAGCGGACACCGATGCTATTGAACGTCAAGCCAATTCCCAGCATAACGATCGCATAGCGAGATAGCGTCGCGATGGCGTAGCGAACGGAGTTTTGAAACGGCAATTGCTGTAGCAAAGCGATTTCAAGAAGGCCGGGAAGATTTCTCGCACCGATGAAGGTTAATACAACGATCGGAATGGCCCAAAGCAAACTTGCCAGCGTGATCGGCGTCTGCTCGGACGGCGTGGCTCCTTGCACCTTCCAAAGAGTAACTGAGTTGAGCACGTTGACGGCTGGTACGACGCCCGACCAAATATAGGCCATCGCTACGATTGCCGCGACGACCAAGACACTTAACGCGAGTCGCAGTGTTTGGGCATTGATTTCGGCCAGGTCGAGTTGCTTCGCTCCCAACGAGAACTCTTGGGCTCCAGACTCGTTGCCAGAAGTAGGGTTCGTCGGGAGTGACGTTGTTGAACCGACGTTTTCCCGAAATTGTACCTCCTCTAAACGTTGCCGAGCTTGGTTGGTCATTATCTTTCGTCGACTGAGCAATAGCCATCTACGTAGAATCTGATATAGCAAGAACAAGCCCACGATCGTTACGATCGAAGTGTGCCAAAGCATCGCAAGCCGCAGTGCAGTGTAGTGATATCCGCTAAGGCTGTTGAAAGATAAAAGCAACGGCCCCAAACAGAGACCGAAATACCATATGTACCTCAACCGATCAGCCCATCCTCCTGGATGTTCTGCAAGGTATTCACGAAACACACCTTGGCTTGGTCGCAAAACGGTGGCTAAAAAAAGACTGCAAAGAACCATGAGTACCGTGAAAGCAACTCGCCCAAGCGAATGCTCAAATCGGTTGTCTTCCAGTGTATAGAGCACGCCGCAGATGGCCGCAGACGGAATCCCCAGGTCGATTAGCCAACGAAGGTGACGCCGCAAGAGCGAAGTGGTTTGACGGGACCAGCCGAAATGGTTCTCTGCCAATCCGCCGTTTCGGCAGACCTGTCGCATCAACTCCAACGGATAGAAATAGCGGGCCGCCACCATAAAGCCAATCCCCAATGCATTGGTGAAGGACTTAGGAGCGTCTGCTTGATGCAACCGATAGCCAAGAAAAAGGAGCAGTGCAGCCCACGGCGCACTGAGCAATAGAACTAACAGAATTCCTTTGGCTGTCGGCGCGAAGTCGGTGAGTGTCGAGCGACCGGCTACTTCACCAAGGCTCGACAGCATTCGACGCATCTTGCTGGTGTTGAAAACGATCGTGATCCAAAGTAGTGTGAACAAGATCGGCTGCCAAAGCTTCTTTTGCCACTCTGCCAAAAGGTTACTGAATGCGTTGCTCCAGTTTCGAAACAGTAGAATGTGTTGTGTCGCAGGCCAAATTTGTGATAGATCGCTTGGTCCGATCGGTTTTGCCGATCGTATCCAAAGAATGTGTTGGTCTATAAATGCCCGGTACTTGCGAATCAAACGGATGGTCGCTTGTTTTGATTCCGAAAGCGTATACAAGTTGTCCGAGTAGTTCTTGGCATCCATCGTAAAACTCGTTACCAGTTCGCGTTCGGCTGCCAACAATTTATCCGCTTGCTGAGAAAGGCCCGGTGTCAGTTCTCGGTTCGCCGTTTGGATCGAACTTCCAGTGAAGTCGGCGACGTCCATCTGTGCAGCCGAATCCTGGTTCTTCCAGTCTTCCATGTCGATAATCAGCGTTTCTGTTTGCTGCATACGATCAAGATGTTCATTGAGCTGTTTCTGCAACTTTCCTTCGTCTGGCAGTTCGTTTCGATGACGACGAAGAAGCAAACCGTTCCAGTTGTTGATCACTCCAAAAAGCTGATCGCTGTGGGTTTGACTTCGATCTGTCATAATCCTATTGCGTTCTTCCCACTTCTTCAGATTCGTATTGGACTGCTCAATTGCCAATTCAATTGCCGTATTTCGTTTGGCGAGCTCTAGCCACTCGTTGGCTCGACTGAGCAGCCGGTTCGAAAGCTCCATAAGTTCGGGCGGGGTGGATGCAGCGAGAGCCGCAACTTTGAGCTTCTCTTCTTCGATTTTCGTTTCGCGACGTTTGTTGAGCTCGTCAACAATTTCTTTTACCCGTCCTTGATAGTATCTTTCATCAGCAGCAAAGACCGACTTTCGCAACGCGAGCAGTTCGCTTTCGGCCTCACTGACACGAAGCTCCTGTTCGCGTTTTCGAATACGCTCCGTCAAGGCCGCGATCTGCGAACGAAGCAACAATGTTTCGGCCTCACGTAGCCGTGGCTCTTGAGCCTCCGCGGTAGCCGACGGCGCAGCCAGCTTTTCGTTCAGATCAAGCAGCTTCGCGCGTTCTTCGGCAATCGATCGCGGCAGGTCCTTCTTGCGAGCCTCGCGCGAAGTAATGTCAGCCTCCGCCTTGGTTCTCGCGTCGATCGCTGACTGCAGATTCGTTTTCTGCGTCTGAAGCAACTCTTGTAATGCTTGTAGTTGGTACGATCGAAGGGCACTGTCCGAAATGAGGTCTCGGGCAGGTGGCGATTCTTTACGGCGTTTCATTTCCGACGTCGCCGCGGGAGCTGCCTCAGCGCTCGCCGCCAATTCTTTCGCAAGTCGCTCGTTCTCAGATTTCGATCTCAGCTCAACTTGGATCGCTTCATACACCTGCAGTAGAGACTGAACAAGTTTTGGTTCGAGCGTCAGGTCCGCTTTGAGCTGCTGAATCCATGTTTGGACAATCTCGATCGTGAGCGGATTCGCTTCCGACACAGACTTCTCGGCTTTCGGGCTATCGGATCGCTCTTGACCGGCGGCAAACCGAGCAGGCGAGAAGATAATCGAATTCAGGCATGCGATAATCGCTAGCCCAAAACGAATTCGACAACCGCTTTTTGTTTCTCGAAAGTTCATCAGCCTATCCCTGGCTTCGCTTCTTGCGGGGGCAAGTTGGAGATTCGCCAAATCGGCACGCTCGACAATGGTTTCCACGTTTATACCCGGAAGAGCGAAATATTTCTATTCCGTCGTTCCCGTCGAACAAGTCAGCGGCCTGCGTCCGCTGGCCGTAATTTGTGGGACAGCGGCTCCGTCCGCTGGCGGAAACTTGTGGGGCAGCGGCTCCGTCCGCTGGCATTTCAGTTTCCCGCGGGCGGAGCCGCGGGACCACCATTGTTGCCGGAAATAGTGGTTTGTTTGTTCGCAAATTCGACACGCGCTATACTTCTCGAGTACCTACGAAGATCGTTCTGATATGACAAATTCCGTGAAAACAGATAATCTGACGAACTCGATCGGCGGGGGAATTTCATTGGTAGAATCCGAGCTTACACCGGGGAATCCTGTTATCGTGGCGTATGAGATTATTGGAGCGGTACCGGAACCGTCATCCGCGTTGCTAGGTTGCCTGGGATTAAGCATTCTTGCACTCTTTCGCCGTCGCTATGTCCCCGCTTCTTGCGGATAAGAACAAATGGTTTCTGGCCCCCGACGAGCGTGGAGGCCTTCCCGCTTTCCCATCAATGAAATGATAGGACGAAACGGGAGGACGAGGCGGACGAGGCTCCTGCCGAGTCAAACGTCGCAAATCGCATGAGATCCAAGCGTGGCTCCGCAGGAGCGTCGCCCGCGTCGCCCTCCCGATTGTGATTTAGTTCCAGTTTGATGATGCTACAGGCCTCGTTCGAAAGTGGGAAAGCCTTCAAGGCGGCTGGGTTCTTCGGAGCTTCGAAGTCAGCTTTAGCTGCCCCCCTTTGCTTCCGATGAGGCGAGCCCGTCAGGGACGCCCGTTGTCAGAGGCAGCAGGCCATGGGTCGAAACGACTAAGGCTTGTCAGCTTGTCGTACGATTGCGAGCCAATCGTC
>JANPLJ010000712.1:0-2920 GCA_031426475.1 Pirellulaceae bacterium
CAAAAGGAAGCCAACAATGGTGCTCGCGACTTTCATCATTCATCCTCCCAACGAAGAAACGACTTTTGTATGCTTCAGGATCGTACCTTGACGAAATCGCAATAACAAGCGGGTTTTGGTATACATTCCAAAAAATCGATAAATCCGCGGCTTTTGGTTGCGATGAGCCAATCTCCTTTTGTATACTCTGGTACGAACATGAAAAATATAATCGCCAATAACCCTTCCGAATCGGTGCCGAAGCATGAACAGCTTCGAACGTACTTGTTGACCGAACTTCAAGAAGGGCGATTGAAGCCAGGCGATTCCCTTCCCACGGAGCTAGCGCTCGCGGAGTCGACTCGGATATCTCGCAGCACAGTACGGCAGGCGTTGGCAGGGCTTGAACGAAGCGGATTGATTCGACGCATTCGAGGGCGAGGAACGTTTATTCACGAGGATGCGAGAACCAGGATTCGAAGTGGCTTGGATTTATATGCACTGTTGATTCCTGAGACGCGAGGCGGTTTTTATCCATCGTTACAGCGAGGTTTTAGTGAGGCGGCGGCAGACGGCCAGAATCAAGTAATCGTCAGCGATACCGACAATGATCCGTTGCGGCAGGCCGACGTGATTTTGCAATTGATCGATAAGTCCGTTGCTGGGGTCGCCATTGTTCCGACGACGATAACTCCGACTCCGTCCCATCAATTGCGTCCATTGCAAGATCGCAATATCCCGGTTGTCTTCTGTCATCGACGAGTCGAAGGCGTGCAGGCGCCATTGGTTACTTATCCACACATCGAAGTCGGACGATTGGCCGGACGCAGTTTGGCCGAACTCGGGCATCGTCGAGTCGCCCTCTTTGGGTCACATCGAAGTGGTTTAGGGCCGGTCTACGAACAAGGGCTTCGCGAATCGATACAGCAGGCGGGGGGAGATCTGCCAGACGACTTTGTTCGGTTTGGAAAGTCTGGCAAGATGACTCCGGAACATGAAGCTTTTGTATTGCAAAGCCTTCAAGGAATGATGGCCAGGAAGGATCGGCCCACCGGGATTTTCTGCGGTTTCGATTCGGAAGCTGAGTTGATCTATTTATTGTTAGGGCGACTTGGAATACGAGTTCCAGATGACGTATCGTTGGTCGGATTCGGTGGATCGTGGCGAGAAGGTGCTATCACATGCCGACTCGTATCGGTTACGCTTGATGAAGAACAGCTTGGTCGGCATGCCGTCAACTACCTAAACGAGATGCGTCATGGCGAACGGGCACTCAACGATATGAGCGAGACGGTGATGCCGTTGAGTCTTTGCAATGGTGAAACGCTCGGTCCGGCTCCAAAATCAACACGTCCGATCACAACAAGTTCTTAGAATGGAACTGAGTTTATGCAAAGAGTGACGCACCGGAGTTCCCATTTAACAATCATTTTTTTATTTATCTTGGTGAGTTTCATGAGCGGATGTCGCACGCAAGTGGACGAAGAGCGAGGTCGTTTAATCGACGCGATCAAACGCGAAATGGTGGAACAGCGCGAGTTCGTCAAAGTTCATGCCGCAGAAGCGCTCCTATCTCATGGCTATCGAGATCTAGTAAAGGACCAGTTTGAACCGGAGCTCGCTACAGCAGAGGTTCCGTACTCGATCGGTGTCAATCGCGTGCTGGCGCAAGTTGCCATCGATGCGGAAACTCGCAATCGCCACGTCGAAGCGATTCGTGCCGTCGCATTGGACCCAGCAAGCGAGTTTCGAGTGCACGCGATCGAGAGCTTGGCCAAACTTAATGAATTTCGAGACAAAGACCGTCCAGAACTAGAAAGTTTCATCGCGAATGCTGACGATGGAGCGACGGCATTTGCGAAATGGTTGGTCGCCTTGTCCAAAGAACCAAAAGACCAGGAGAGACTTGCGCGATCGCTGCGATCTGCAGATCCGATGTCAAGATTAAGAACGGCGTACGCACTTTCACGAACCGCAGACGTTTCGGATGCGACCAAAGCGCTGTTGGCATCGACTCTCGAAAGCGAGCCGCTCGATTCGATTGCACGGGTTTATTTGCTGGGGGCTGTGTTGCGACACGCTCCGGCGGACATTGCAGATATGATGCTTGTTGAGCTTGAGAAGTATCTTCATTCGGACAAAGCCAATGAAGCTTATCATGCGGGAATGACCATCGGATACTTTGGCGATACGTCGATGATTCCCGCGTTGAAGGCGAATCTAAACGCAGCCGAACCCGATCCAAGGATCGGGGCTGCCGACGGAATGTTGCGTTTGATGCGGCGAGAGGGGCGAGCCATGTCGGCGCTCGACTGGAGCATTGTGATCGGTTTCTTGCTATTGATGCTTGCGATCGGCGTTTACTACTCGTTGAACAACCAGTCGAGGGACGAGTATCTTCTAGGCAATCGCACGATGAGTCCGTTAGCGGTCGGCATTTCGTACTTCGCGACGATGTTCAGCACGATCACGTATCTTTCATGGCCTGGCGAGATCATTCGTCATGGTCCGATGATGCTTGCGTCTTTGATAGGTTTTCCCATTGCAATCGTGATCGTTAACTACTGCATTATTCCGCATTTCATGCGTTTGCCGGTGACGAGCGCCTATGAGATTCTTGAAATTCGTTTGGGGCTAGGTATCCGTATGCTTGGCTCGTTTCTGTTTCTTTTGATGCGGCTGTGCTGGATGGCAGTCATCGTTCATACAACGACGGTCGAGATTTTGATACCGGTCGCTGGCTTTGATCCGACCATCGCACCCTATCTTTCATTCCTCGTCTGCTTTGGGACGATCGTTTACACGGCTCTCGGAGGGTTCAAAGCGGTTGTCGTGACCGATGTCGCGCAAACGTTGATTCTTTTTGGAGCCACGATTGTCGCTTTGATCACGATCACTGCGCATTTTGGTGGCGTTGGTTGGTTCCCGACACATTGGGAAC
>JANPLJ010000713.1:0-2298 GCA_031426475.1 Pirellulaceae bacterium
TGAGCCCTGCGGCTCACGCGCGAATCCGGCTACGGGAATGTAAATATTGCTATGCAGTCGCAAAGGATTGGCGGATGCGAAACGAGCGAAAGCAAGAACGAATCACGAGACAGCCACGGCGCTATGCCCCAAACAAGCACCGATCTGTCGAACGGCTTGCCGAAGTCGGTTTTCATTTTCGACCAGTGCTAGTCGAAGATACTTGTCCCCAGCCGGGCCGAAGCCTGCACCAGGGCTAACCGCGACGTTGCCATGCTCGAGAAGATGCATCGCGAATTCGATGGAGCCCATTCGCGATGACCATTCTTCTGGAATCTTCGCCCAGATGAACATACCCGCTCGAGGTTTGGCCGCTTCCCATCCCAAGCGATGCAAACCTTCCAAGAGAACATCGCGTCGGCTTTGATAGATCTTCGATTGTCGCTCGACCGTCGCCTCGGTATCGCGAAGCGCAACAATGGCCGCGATTTGAATCGCTTGGAACATTCCGTAGTCGTAATAGCCTTTGATACCAGCCAGACCTCGCACCATGTCGGCATTGCCGGCACAGAAGCCGATGCGCCAGCCGGCCATGTTATAGCCTTTGCTCATCGTTGTAAATTCAACGCCGACGTCTTTCGCGCCGGGGGCAGATAGGAAGCTCGGCGGCACGTAACCGTCGAATGCAACGTCGGCATATGCAAAGTCGCTGATAACCATAAAGCCGTACTTCTTCGCCAGCTTGACAACTTCAACGTGAAATTCGGGTTCGATGGTGACTGTCGAAGGGTTGTGAGGGTAATTGATAATCAACAATTTCGGACGCGGGAACAGCGTCTCGCAGGTATAGGCGATGTTCTTCAAGAATTTCTCACTATCCCCCACTTCCAACGCCACCACGTTTCCAGACGCAAGCACAACAGCATACTGATGGACAGGAAAGAATGGGGCAGGAATCATTGCGGTATCGCCCGGTCCCATCAGTGCCAAGCACATATGCGAGAAGCCCTCTTTGCTTCCCAAACAAACGATCGCTTCGGTCTCAGGATCCAAACGGACGCCATATTTCCGAAGATACTTGCTAGTCAGTTCGCGTCGAAGATTCAGCAAACCGTTACTTTTCGAGTAACCGTGATTGCGAATGTCGGATGCAGCTTCGGCAAGCTTTTGAATCACTGCTGGATCGGGTGGATCGGATGGGTTACCCATCCCGAGATCGATCACGTCTTGTCCGCTCCGCCGCTTCTGGTAAAGCATGTTATTGATCTTGCCAAACAGATACGGCGGCAAGCGATGCACGCGCGATGCGAACTCAACAGTTACCGGTTTGTCGGTCGATTCAGGCGTCATATTTTGATTGTCGGGTTGGGCGTTCATAACTGATCAATATACCCGCAGTCGACCTTGACGCGGCAACGTAACTTGAAAGGAAACTCGAAACTACTTCTTTCGATGGACCAAGGCCTTAAAGGCTGCCAAAAGTTGCTTGGTGATCGGACCGACCTGGCCATCGCCAATCACCCTTGCATCGATATTGACGACCGGGATTACTTCTGCGGCGCTTCCGGTAAGAAAACATTCGTCGGCAACGAAGACATCGTGTCGCGTCAAAGCTGTCTCTTCAACCGGAATTCCAGCAATTTTTGCAAGTTCAATGACCGCGTTGCGAGTGATTCCTTCCAAAATGCCGGCATCCTTGGGCGGAGTAAGCAACCTTCCGTGCTTCACAATAAAAATGTTGTCGCCAGTGCATTCAGCAACTTCGCCTTTGTGATTTAGCATCAAGGCTTCTACGCAGCCCGCTCGAAGGCCTTCCATCTTCGCCATAATATTGTTGAGGTAGTTGAGCGACTTGATTCTTGGGCTCAACGCCGCAGGATGATTGCGAATGGTGCTAGCCGTAATAATCGGCAACCCTTTTTCGTAGAACTCGGCTGGGTACAGAGAAATAGAATCCGCAATAATGATCACTTGCGGGTCGCTTGTCTTGTTCGGATCCAACCCCAACGCACCGGCTCCGCGTGTCACTACCAAGCGAATATATGCGTCTTGCAGGTTATTCTTGGCCAACGTTGCATCGACGGCTTCGCCGAGGGCCTTCAATGTCATGGGAATCGTCAACTGGATTGCACGCGCTGATTCGTAAAGCCGGTCAAGATGCTCCACCAGTCGAAAAACGACGCCCGAATACGCTCGCATCCCTTCAAAAACACCGTCCCCGTAAAGCAGACCGTGATCGTAGACGCTAATCTTGGCGTTCTCTTTGTCGAAGAACTGGCCGTTTATATAAATTTGTAAGCTCATGCAATTCCCTGAAAA
>JANPLJ010000714.1:0-2979 GCA_031426475.1 Pirellulaceae bacterium
AGCTTGCTAATCGGCTTGTATACCACGCTCGTTAGATCGCAAAGTTCGATGACTGCACCGACTCGATCTTTCTTGTGGGCCGGCGTCATCCCACGCGCGTCGGCGAAAAAACTCAACATGCCGTATGGAGTCATGTCCGGGTACAGCGGGCCATTCTCGGGCAAGTACCCGAGCCGCTGCGAGCCAGCAATTCGATCATGATACATGTCGTGCCCAGCAATGCGCGCCGTTCCTTCGCTCGGTGCAAGGTAGCCGGTAAGCATCTTCATGGTCGTGCTTTTTCCTGCGCCATTGGGCCCGAGGAACGCGACCAATTCGCCTTCGTTGACCTTGAAGCTAACATCGCGGGCTGCGGCAAAGGGACCATAAAACTTTGAGAGTCGATCGGCTTCGATCATCGCTCGTTTCGGAGACTGATTAGCAGTCATGGAGTCTAGTATCTCCTACCAATTTCGTTGGGTGCAAAGCAAATATTAGGGATTCGTCACTGCCGAATGCGGGATCTAACGGGGGAAAGGTACTTAAGCCCGAAGAGTATAGCCCGTTTTCCAGGACCAACAACGGCAGGCAAAACTCTATGTTTTGGCCCGTACGAGCAACGGAATTGCTTGGTTCACGGTTTTTTGGGAAGACTTTGGCGATTTCTTGTAAGCCGAACATCTTTTTTTCCGAACGTCCAACCGGACGCCTGCCGAGAAACGCAGCCCACAGCTATGATACGGGTCGTTTGGAAATTATAGATCACGAAGAACCTTCTTCAGGAAAGTACCGATGAGCGGCGAAGACATCCTTCACCAACGCGGCGCAGCGTTGGAAAGCCAGTTTTTTGCAGCGGTCGACGCCAAGCTGATGGCCGACCTTCAAGCAGAAATAAAAAAAACAGACGAAGCCAAAACGTTGGCTCGATTGAGCGGAATCAACGATCCGGCGGTTCTCCATTCGCTGGTCGAAGCCGGTGTTTCACCCAGTACTTTCCCGGCACTTCGACTCTTCCCGCTCGTCGCCGTCGCTTGGGCTGACGGTTTGCTTGAGAAAAGCGAACGAGAAACGGTCCTTGCGGCAGCCGATAAGCATAGTGTTGGATTGGACTCGCCAAGCGGCGGCATACTCGCGGCTTGGCTCGAAAAAGAACCCGGTCCAGAGCTGTTTACGGCTTGGGAAGCCTTCGCGAAAGCGTTGGTAAGCAAACTCAGTGCATCGGACGCTCAATCGGTACGGGATTCCATTCTCAAAGAAGTCAACGACGTCGCAAAAGCATCGGGTGGCTTGCTAGGGTGGGGAGCAATCTCGAAAGGCGAAAGCGAAGTCGTCAATCGAATCGAACGCGCCCTGACACGGTAATCCTACAGTACTCGGTAATCCAACAGTACTCGCCCAATGCCACTGACTTTGGCGAATTTATTGTAGCGGAACGGCGCAAGCCGTCCGGTTTCGCTGAGTTTTCTTGAGCTTCACCGGACGGCTCGCGCCGTTCCGCTACCAAAGTCAGTGGCATTGAGCGCAAGCCGTCCGGTTTCGCTGAGTTTTCTCGAGCTTCACCGGACGGCTCGCGCCGTTCCGCTACCAAAGTCAGTGGCATTGGGCCGACGCTGGCTGACCGGTAGTAGAATTCGCCAGAATCCCCAGCACGACTTGCGGCGGTGCGAGTGAAGTTCAAAGGTTCTACAAAATCGCCCTCCCCACCACGCGTTAAACATGGTGATAAAACCCCCATGGTGCTCGCATAACTGTCATTGTGGTCGCTAGGAAGTCGGATAAAAGAGGTCGATATTTTCGTGTTCTTCTTTTGACGGAATGGCATTTGCAGGTGACACGCTGACAACTTTTTGAATCCGCTCAGTTTACTTGATTAGGTTTCGGTAGAATGAAAATGCGAAACAGGCTGTTGCATAGTTTGGGGCTTATCTACGTTGTTTGCACCGCGATTCCGCTCGTTGCACAAACCCCAAATTCCACGACAGAAGAACTGCCATCGGTTCCAACTTTGCCTTCGCCGGTGCCCTCCGCGCCGCAGGCAGGTTTGTCGTCCGACTCACGATCTGACGTCGAGCTTGGGCCTTCCAATCCATCGCGTTCCACTGACGCTCGCAGCTCAGTTGCAAGCGATGGTACACTCAGAAACGAAGCAGAATTGGTGTTGATGAGTGGTCCAGTGCATGAAGCATTTGCGCAGCAGCGCTCATTGGAGCCGACGCCGGGTTTGTTGGTTGCTAAAGAACCTCCTCAGTTGATCGACGAAATTCCCCCGGAATCTCGACCTTTAGGGAATAGCATAGTTTGGATACCCGGCTACTGGGGATGGGATGAGCAGAGCAGTGATTTTGTCTGGGTAACGGGTTTATGGAGACAATCACCTCCGAACCGTCGCTGGGTACCCGGTTATTGGAATCAAGTTGAGAATGGCTACCAGTGGATATCTGGGTTTTGGGCAGATGAACAACGAGAGGAAATCGCCTATCTGCCTCCTCCTCCCCCGCCGATCGATGCTCGGCCAAGTACTCCGGCTCCTGGCGACAACTATTTCTACGTCCCTGGACAGTGGAACTTTAGCGATCAACAGTATCAGTGGCGAGCTGGATTTTGGACGCCATCGGTTTCTAACTGGATCTGGGTGGCCGATAGTTACGTATGGACGCCGCGAGGATGTATTTATCGGAGCGGATACTGGGACTACCAATTAGCCAATCGAGGCACGCTGTTTTGTCCGATGCAATTTGGTTATGCGCATGCTGGTTTGCGTTACCAGCCTCAATATGTCCTCAACACCGGAGTAAATTGGTTTGCCAATCTCTTTGTTTATCCAGCGTATCGACACTACTACTTCGGCAATTATTACGGACAGCAATATCGCCAGCATAACATTGTGCCGTGGATCGCCTATGGACAATCCCATCGATATGACGACCCCTTCTATTCAAACTACTACGCGGGTAATCGCCAGATTCTTCGTCAAATTGACGACATATATCAACGAAACGA
>JANPLJ010000715.1:0-2210 GCA_031426475.1 Pirellulaceae bacterium
GCAATTCATTGGGTTCCCAGGCAGGAGCCTGGGAACCAGATACCGGCGATAGGCGAGAAGTGCCGAAAATGGACGTAATTCATCAAGCAATGATGCCGAGTCGCAGAGCGACTCGGCCACGCTTTAAGTAAATTCGCTACCTAGCAGCGAAAGGCGACTTTAGAAATAGAGCTAGTAGACCTAGCCTATCATATAAATAGCGTTTGCGAATTCAAGCGGGCAACCGACGTTGGTTTTGGATTGGCACACATGTTGCGGTGAGACAGTGCTTCGCTCATGGTTCGAAACACATAGAAGGAAATGGAATATGTCTGCAAAGCATATGCTCTTTCGCGCCGATGCGAGAGAAAAACTCTTACGTGGGGCAACCGCGCTCGCGGATGCCGTTCGCGTGACTCTGGGGCCTCGATCGAAGTGCGTCTTGATCGATAAGAAGTTCGGAAGGCCATGCGTTTGCAACGACGGCGTCACGATTGCCAAGGTTACTAGCCGTAAAGAGGAAAGCCCAGATCGCAACCATTTCAGCGCACAACGATAGTGTCCTGGGCGAGTTGGTTGCGGACGCGATGGAAAGGATTGGTGCCGAGGGAGTTATCACCGTTGAAGAGGCCAAAGGAACCGAAGTCGCCGATGGCACATGCAGGTGGGTTCTCCGACGAGTAATTTCGAGACCTCTCGCTTATCGCCAATATCAGATTGAACTTTAGCGAAGAAATAGCCAAGTAAACTTGGACCGTAAAAGTTGAGTAGGGTTTCGGACGTAGCCACCGTCGCCAAGACGGTGGAAGAAGTGCCTAAGACTATCGATTTTACGAGGATTTAGAAGCTTCGAGCATCCATGCTCTTGGCGAGCGTGGCTACGAGAGATAGCAAGAAGTGTCGTAAATTCATGTGTTGTTACTAGATCTTCAGGAGTCAAAGTTATGTCCGATCACGCAGTCTTGAGAACAGAACTAGAATCGAAGTTGAGAGCGCTTCTCGAAAGAGCGTCCGAGATCGAGAACGTGCTAAGCGACCCGGGAAACAGCGACTGGGAAGAGAACGCGACCGAGATGGCGAACGACGAATCTCTGGCGGTGATCGGCGATGTTACCAAACAGGAGATCGAAGACATCAAACTCGCACTAAGCCGGATAGAGTCGGGGCATTATGGAATATGCTCTGATTGTGGAGAACCGATCGCAAAGGAACGCCTAGCGGCAATCCCATTCACCAGCACTTGTATTCGATGTGCTTAGGAAGGTTTCCAAAGCCCCCTGGCTTTTCTAGCGGAACGGCGCAAGCCGTTCGGTGTCGTTCGAGAAGATTTAATCAAACCGAGTGGCATGCGTCACTTCGGCTTCGCTATGATTACTTCCTGGACAAAAGCAACAGGCGGTCGAAGTCGTATTAGCCATGAACAAAGCACCCTTCCTGACCGCACCTGCGTATTCGGTCGAGCTAGATCAAATACTGGCCGCAGCCGAAACAACGATCGAGCGTGGCTTATCGGAAGCGCAGGTTCAGGAACGTCGGCTGCGTTTCGGATCGAACGAGATGTCCGAGGCGGCTCCGGTTCCGCTTTGGAAGAAGCTGCTCAGCCAGTTCAAAGATTTAGTGATTTGGATTCTGATCTTCGCAGCCATCGTCGCGGGAGTCATGGGCGAATGGGCCGATACGGCTGCGATTTTAGCGATCGTTCTCGTCAATGGGATTCTGGGGTTTCTCCAGGAAGAAAAGGCGGGGCGAGCGTTAGCGGCACTGCAAAAACTTTCATCACCCATGGCCAAGGTGAGTCGCGAAGGTGTCGTGCGAGCGATACCCGCTGGTGAATTAGTGCCCGGCGATCTTATCGAGTTGGAAGGCGGAGACAATATCCCGGCGGACGCTCGACTGATAAAAGCGTTCAACGTACGCGTTCAAGAATCGGCACTCACCGGTGAATCCGTCCCGGTAGATAAAGACGCGAACTGTGTACTGAGCGAAAGTATACCGTTGGGCGACCGTCGCAATATGCTGTACATTGGAACCGTCACAGCAACGGGTAAAGCGAGTGCGATTGTCGTTGCAACCGGCATGACTACCGAACTGGGGCAGATCGCTGGGATGCTTGAACGCTCGGAACCGGAACCGACGCCGCTTCAACGAAGGCTGGCGGAACTAGGCAAAGTCTTGATCGTCGTCTGCTTGGTGATCGTCGCGATTATTTTCGCTCTCCAGCTGATACGCGG
>JANPLJ010000716.1:0-4171 GCA_031426475.1 Pirellulaceae bacterium
CGCCGTTCCATGACAACAAGCAAACCGCCAGGGTCGTTTCACGAACACAAGTGCATGCCGATTTTGCAAATTTCAGTATTTCCAATGGGGGCATACAAGGAATCGTATTCAACGATCTCAATGCGGATGGCATTCGCAAAACCGATCCTGTAACAGGTGCTTTTTTAGATCCGGGCCTGGAAGGTTGGACGGTCTATTTGGACGTGAATAACAACCGCATTAAAGAATCTGGTGAACCATTCACGATGACGAATGCAGATGGTTTCTATTCGTTCTTGAGTCTCGTCGCTGGTGACTATGAAGTAACCGAAGTTTTGCCGCTGGGGTGGTATGTGTCACCGCCTTATGACAACAAGCAGACAGTGGCGGTTGTTGGCGGAGAAATTACGACGGCTCCTGACTTCCCTAATTTCACGACGTTGAATGGTTCCATCCGTGGCACGATTTGGAACGACGTGAATCGAAACGGGGTTCGCGATATCAATACGCTTACAGGTGCCTATCTGGATCCGCCGCTTGCAAATTGGCAGGTCTTCGTGGATCTCAATCGGAATCGCTTGCGCGACGCGACGGAGCCTTCGACGTTTACGAATGTAAATGGTCAGTATTCGTTCCTCGACTTGCAAGTCGGAGACTACGATATACAAGAAATCCTACCTACAGGCTGGGAAGTTTCAACAACGTTCAGCGATCGTGTGACGGTAACGGTTTTTTCTGGTGCGAATTCGGTTGCTCCAGATTTTGCAAACTTTGATGTATCCGCTTCAGCCCCCGGTTCCCTGAGCGGAGTGGTTTGGAACGACATCAACGGAAACGGCGTGCGAGAAGCCACGGATATTGGGCTTGCCGGATGGACCGTCTTTCTTGATCAAGACAATGATGGATTGCTTACTCCCGGCGAACGACAGTCGCTTTCTGGAGCAGACGGTAGCTATTTATTTAGCAACGTATCGCCAGGCACCGTCAGTATCGGTGTTCTGCCGATGGTCGGTTGGCGGGCGTCAGCGCCGATTGTCAACAGCCGTACCATTTCGCTCCGAGGGAGCCAGAACGCGACTGGCCTCGATTTCGGCGAAGCACAACTGAGAGATTCAACGATTCGTGGCGTGGTTTTTGGAGATACGAATAAGAATGGCGTTCGCGATGCTGGCGAGCGTGGATTGTCTGGACTCACTGCTTATCTAGATCTGAACAACAACAATTCGCTCGATCCGGGTGAGGCTTCGACGGTAACTTCCAAGGATTTGTTTTATACTCCGACCACGGATGAATCGGGGAGCTACTCGTTTACGCACCTCGCTCCTGGAACGTACGTCGTTCGACATCTCGTGCCTGCGATTCTCAGTGCGACGCCGCTCAGCGAGTTGGTGCATTCTGTTGTGATTGTTGCTGCCGAAGATCGATCTGGAGTCGACGTTGCGGCCGTCTTTCGCCCCAATGAGATTCGTGGTGTCATGTTCGACGACGTGAATGGTAACCACGTTCGCGACCCCGGTGAACCGACGATGGCCGGAGTTACCATTTTCATCGACTTGAATCGCAATGCATTTCCTGATGCCGGTGAACCGACGACGGTCTCGGCAACGGACGGTTCTTACGCTTTTACGAATCTCAGTCCAGGCAAGTATGTGATTCGATCGATCCTCCCGGCTGAGCGCGAGCACACTTATCCGGCGACTTCCGGCGGAATTCTGTGGCCAACAGGCACCAGCAATCCTGCCGTAGGTAACGTGACTCCGACCAGCATTACCGACGCCCTACTGCAAGGCCAGAGCCGCCGGCAACTCGTTTCGATTACGCTTCCCAATACAGGCGCGCTTACGAATCTCGTCGATGTGTTTTTGCTGTTCGATGATACGGGCAGTTTCGTCAACAACAGTCCGATCGTTCGCGCAGCATTCCCCACGATCATGACTCAATTGCAAGCGACTCTGGCAGGTATCGATCTTGGATTCGGAGTGGGCAGGTTCGAGGAGTATGGGAATTTTGCTTCGGAGTATGCCACAGGGCGTCCATTTGTCTTGAACCAACCGATCGTGGCAGCGAGCACCGCCGGGTATCAGACAGCGATCCAAGCAGCCTTGAATCGAACAACGCCTGGCTATGGCGGTGACCAACCAGAAACCGATATCGAAGCACTCTATCAAGTCGTCACCGGTCGAGGGTTTGACGGCAACAACAACGGTTCGGTTCTCGATAGCGGACCATCCGGGCTCGCCGCGACACAGGTTACACCAGGTTCCAGTGGCGATGTCCCGTCGTTTGCCTCGTTCACTGCCGATCCCGCGAATTCAGTCGCACCCGCCGCCGGAAATGTTGGTGGAGCGGGCTTCCGCACTGGTGCTTTGCCAATCATCTTGTTGGCCACCGACACGGGAGTCGCGTATCAACCGAAAGGTGAGACCAGTATCGTCGGTGTAAATGGATTGACGTTGCCACTGTCCTCGTTGACGCAGACTTCGCGTCCGACAACTCCATTCAATTCCGGCGCTGGGATCCAAGAAACGATCACGGGATTGAACGCTCTTGGCGCGCTCGTGATCGGACTTGGAACGAATCCGCAAGCGAATGTCGACCCGCGTCAACAATTGGAATCGATTTCCAAGTTAACAGGAGCAACCAACCGCACGACATCCACCATCGCCAACGGAACGACCGATCCGATCGCACCGGGTGATCCGTTTTACTTCCAGATTGCATCTGGTTTTGGAACGAGTGTCGCCAACGGAGTCGTCAGCGCTATTCAGAATGCAGTGACCAACGTCGCTGTCGACATCGATGTGATTGCATCCGATCCGCGAGTTCATATTGTCAACCATACCGGCATCAAAACTACGATCGGGTCGGGGCAGACCGCATCGTTTGACATCGAGTTTATTGGCGACGGAGCGCCTCGTAGATTTGATCTGCAGTTCGTGCGAGCGGGAACCAACGTCGTTCTCGGTTCGATCCCGGTTGTCCTGGGAACTCCGATTCCGGGAGACGGTTATGAGTACGAAGAGCTCCAAGAAGGTGAAATTGAGATCGACGATGACTTCGGCAGTCGGCATCGCTCCTCGACAGCAGCCGCAGTCCTCAACCGACAGATCTTTTACAATCGCTCGCCGAGCACGGTCTTTGGAGATGGTTCCGGAAATCCGATGAACTCGATCGACAACAGCAAGATCGCATTGCTTCCTGGGCAAGCCGCTACGTTTTCAAACTATACGAGTTACTCCAGTGGGGTGAATGGGATTATTGTTGATATTGCCGGGCTGGTCTCAGCAAGTGCAACGGATTTCCAATTCAATGTATGGAATGGCTTGCCCGGTGGCAGCTTCACTGCCACTGCTGCCGTTCCAACTGTCACCGTATTGCCCGGTGTTGGCGTCGACAATTCGTCTCGTGTCAAAATTGAGTTCGACAATAATGCAATCCGAAACACGTGGCTGCAAGTCACCGTGTTGGCAAACGCCAACACTGGGTTGACTGGGAACGACGTTTTTTACTTCGGTAACGCAGTCGCGGAGATGGGAATTGGAAACGTAGGAACGACCGTTCGCACCAACGCGACTGATACATCGAATGTTCGCCAACACCAGTCGATTGCGGCAAATTCGGTCGGCGTCTCGAATTACTATGATGTCAACAAAGATGGGAGAGTGAATGCAACGGACACCTCGATCGTTCGCCAGAACCAATCCAACAGCGTGATTGGACTTATCACCGCTCCTGGGATGTTGCTAGCCAGAGCTGCCTCCGTCGCGGTGGATTCATTGATGAGCGCCCCGGCAGTTGCTTTGCGATCAACCCCTTTCGATCTGACTTCGACGATAGAGCTTACTCAATCGAAAACGATGCGATTGTCGCCTGAAGAAGATCCATTGCAGATTCCGTTGGTGGATGTATCGCTCGAACGAAAAACGATTCCCGAATACGGTTTGGCGACAAAATCTACGTCAGGAGAAGACAAGCGATCCACGGTGAATTGTTCGCTCGCAAGCCTCGATGAGTACTTCGCAAGCCTTGGTCGCAGCTAGCCATTGTCGCTTAGCACCCCAAGAGGCGCCTAGCACCTAACAAAACAAAGTAGGCGAGGCATCAGCTTGGCTATTAACAGCATTTGAGTTGAACGCGAGCCTATTTAGGCATTGCACAACATGTAGTTACCGATTTAGCGGAACGGCGCGAG
>JANPLJ010000717.1:0-8988 GCA_031426475.1 Pirellulaceae bacterium
GCAGAAGCGGCTAGCCTGAGCGGAGCCATTCTTGGTTCTCGATCGACAACGCAGTTCTCAATTGACCGAGCAGGAACTTATTCGATGTCGATCCAGCCAACTAGCGGGACCGCTGGCAATTTCACTGCGAGATTCCAATTGGTCGGTGATGTCGACGGGAATGGCCGAGTCGATACGAGCGATGCATCGAGTCTCGATACGGCGTTTGGGACGATTCAGGGAAATGCCGCGTTCAACGTCGGGGCGGATTTCAATCGCGATGGAGTGATCGATGCGGTCGATCGATCTGGACTGGTCAATGCATTGGGCGTTCAAATCAACCGCGGTCCGGTTTTGAATATGCCACCATCACCTCTGAAGGCTCGTGCGAATGTCCCCGCAATCATCGACAGCCGACTCTTCGTCGCGGACCCCGAAGAAGACACGACTGCGGTGCGGCCTTTGTCGGTCACAAATGGTAGTGTTCGCTACATTGCCGATGGACTATGGGCATTCGATGCGGAGTCGAACTTTACCGGAACGGCTTCCATTCAGTGGATCGCCGGCGATCGGTTGCTGGAGTCCGCCATTGGCCAATGGAACATCGAAGTTTCAGCGTCTGGGCTGCGATCCATCGACTTCGCGACCAACACGCTCTCGCTGGCGGTTGGAAGTCAACGCAAGCTGCAATTGCTCGCCAATCCCATCCAGGGCGACTCATTTGCGTTATCGCCGCGAGAGATTCAATACTCAATCCTCGCTGGCTCGGCAGTCGATGTAACGGATCAAGGTGTCGTCGTTGCGAAGCGATCGGGAGTATCGATCGTGCAAGCGAAGTCGGCTGGCATGACGACGGCGATCGCCATTTTGGTCGGCGCTACCGATGATCGTAAGTTGGAAATCTTCCCCGAAAGCTACTTGATTGGATCGCTCAACCAAACGCGTCAATTCGCGGTTCGCGAGAATCTAGCGCCAGGTGTCATCGAATACCGAAGCACTTCAAACGATGGGACGACGTATATCGTTAACAATCCGATCATCGCTTCGATCGACACCAACGGTTTGCTTCGCCCCTTGACGGAAGGAAGTACCTTCGTCACGGTAATCAACGGTGGGCAAGTCTTCGATGTCCCGATTACGGTGCGTTTACCGTCCGCCAATGCGATGGTCGACGATCGAGGTGGGCTTGTCGAGAACGGTGGCTATTCATTGGCAATCGGTGCAGGCGGGTTGCCTTCGGGGACAACGCTCAGCATCAATCCATTGGCGACAAATTCACTACCGCTATCGGTTCCGAATGGTTGGGATGCCGTTGGGGCCTTTACGTACAGCCTGAGCAATTCAGATGCAATCCTTCCGGTATCGATCAGTATGCCAGCGACGGCTTCGATGAATGTCGGAGACGACGTCTACTTGTTCGAGCAAGTCCGCGTCATCAATCCGGACGGAATTTTGACGACCGCGTGGGCTGTCTTGGATCACGCTGTAGTCAACGCTGACCGCGTCGTACGAACTGCATCCGAAGGATTTGGCGGCGTCGGGTCGTTGATCGGTGGCTACACGCCGATACTTGATGTCACCGGTCGTCGAACGGTCTTGGCCGGGCGCGTCCTTGGTCAATCGGCGTCGGTCAAAGGACAAGCCGTTGCGAATCGCAATGCAAGTGCCGCGGTAGCGCAAGATGCCCAAGGTAACCAATACTATGTTATCGCTGGCGGTTTCAATGATTTCCGTATTCCGATCGTTGCGGGAACGCCTTACACGATTCGCATTCTGGAGTATTCTCCGTTCGGCCTAGTAACGTCTTCGACGAACATCAATGTCAATCTGAATCCGAACGAAGTTCGGGATGTCGGGCTCGTTATCACACCGCGACCAGCAGCGACGAGCGGTGTCCCGCAAGTCGAAGTCACGAAAGCGACGTTGACAATTGGTACCGGTCTCATTGGTCCGAAGATCATTCTTGAAGGCAAGAACTTTACGATTCCAGCGAGCGGTACGGTCGAGGCGACCGCAATCGATGGCGTCTCCGTCCTGTTTCAGTATGGACCTCGAGACAGCATCGACAAGAATGGCGTAGTCATGCCAGTCGGAGGACGAGACATTGTTGTGCGAGCGACCGTCATCGGTGCTGGGCCGACACAAAGCATTACCGTGGATGTTCCAGACACGGTTTTACTTGGTATCACGTCCATTATCGTCGTGCGACGAACCGTGATTTCGAAGAAACCCAGCAACTTTGAAAGTGGTGAAGTACGTTTATTGGCTTCTCAAGCTGCTGTCGGTGCGAACTTACCAGACCTTCGACCGGATGGCTACGCATTTGTTGCTCATCCACAAACCAACGAAATTTCTGTCATCAACACCAAGGCAACGATTGATTATCCCAATCCAGAGCCTGGAAAACCTGCAAGCATACTTAGCAATCCCCGTGAAGCAGCCCGTATTCGACTTCAGATCGGCAATAAGCTCCTGCGGCCGAATTCGATTACGCTTGCGCCGGATCAAACTCGAGCCTATGTCACGCTTTCGGGTGAACCTAGCATTCTCGTCCTGGACGCGGTTGCATTGCAAATGCACGACGTGAAGCCCGACGATGGGACCGGTAATCCAGAGCTTGTCGGTGTTCAAACGATTGAGCTACCCGAAGGAGCTGCCGCCGAGCGAGCCGTCATCGACCCACAAGGTAGGACGCTTTTCGTCCCCGATCGATTCAAGGCCGCGATCTACGTTATCGATATCAACCCAACATCGACGACTTTTCACAAACGTATTCGGACGCTCACATTCAAGCAAACCGATGCGCCTCTTGGATTGCGAGGGATCGCGATTTCCAGCGACAGCTCCAGATTGTATGTCGCCGCACCGGGTAGAGATCTCTTCGGACGTGACACCGGCAAGACGGGCAATACGCTGGTATTCAACATTGAAAAGCTTGAAAAGCCGTTGCTAACAGAAGTAATTCCAACAGGCGCTTCGCCGTATGCGGTCACCGCTGCGACGGATAATCCGGACCTGATCTTCGTCGCAGATCGATTGGGACGTTCGGAAGGCATCTTCATCCTGAAGCGAAATCGTGTCACACCGGAAGAAGCTGCGAAAGGCGCGATTGAAAGCCACGATGTGACGTCGGTAGACCTGACAACGCTAGGCGATGATCCTTTCAATCGCGCTCTCGTTCCTTCATTCGGCCTCTTCAACCCACAATCGATCGCCTACATTCCGGAAGATTTTTTTGCTAATGAGGAGCTCGTTAACGGGAAGAAGCAAATTGTGGATCGGCATCCAGCCTACTTGGCAATCTCGACGTACAATCGCGTTTTGGAAGGTGATTCACGCCGAGATCCGAATTTCCCCGTGCTATCTTTGTTGTCTCACCCGCAAGTACTCGAGCTTGACGGAAACGTAATCGCTGTGTCACCAACTGGTGGCCAGCAACGATCCGTCTTTGCGGAAACGGCTGGCGGCAATATCGCATTGGTTCGGTTGAATCCGAAGAAAGAAACCGCGACCAAACCCAAAGTTGTTTCCGCAACGCGACCAACGCCGCTGCTGCTTCCTGACAATGTCGTCTTCAGCCCCGGCGCAGGAAGTGAATTGTTCTTGGTGACATCGCGTGGGCTTCAGCAAGACGGTCTCTTTGCTTACAACGCCCGCCTGATGGTTCAAATATCCGAACAGGGCTTCAAAGGGAAAACCAACGTTTCTGGTTCGGCTGCGTTTGTTACTATCGAGCCAAACTCGATAAGCAATCCGCTCGATTCCATCCCGATCAATGATCTTTTTCCGATCATCGACGTCCGAGGCGACTACCGATTATACGCCAGCGACGGAAGTGAATTGCAGACCCCGCTTTTCGACAACGGGAAAACTCGGCGGCTGGTCTTTGGAGTCCCTCCGGTCGATCAGTTTGGAACCGTTTATGCAAACGGTGACACCAATCCATTTGGACCGCTCGCATTGAACTCGGCAGGTTATGGCATCGCGGCCCAGTCGCAGTTGATTCCGGCCATCGCTCCCCGCGACAACGCCTACAACCAACGCGTCAACTTGTGCGAAAGCGGAGCCGTCGATTGTTCGCGATCGGAACCTATCGGATTGACCTCGATGGCCGAGCTCCATTCGGGTGTTGTTCATGAATCGCACTCGATCGCATCCTATGTTCGCGGAAATCAGACACGCTCACTTACGCTGCACTACGATTCTCTTCGAGCCGACCCGCGACCGATTATGCACTTCGAGTTCCCGAGCGTACCTCAAGGAACATCCGACGAACGCTATGCTTTGGCGCGTCTTCGAGTGTTCAATGACACGGATGAATATTGGTCGGATGGAATCGAGCTAACGCCGGCATTGCTCGAACGGGGCTTTCGAGGCCACGAACAAATCTTCCAGGTGCCAATCTCCGGGGGTGACATTGGAGGGGCGGTTCAGATCGATCTCACCAAAGCCAAAAGCGGTGTCTACAACTATGAATTGGAAGCTGGGATTTTCCGGAAGACACCCGACGGTCGGTTCATCGGAGAATTCGGAAAATTCGCTGGACAATTGCCGGTGGTCAACGAGAGCGAAGGCGTTTTGGGAGCTGGATGGGGCATCGAGGGCTTTTACACCATCTATCCATCTGGACCAGGCGCCGTATTGCTCATCGATGGCAACGGAAATGAATCGATTCGTCATTATGATAAAGCACCGAACGACCCGTTGCTTGTTGAAAAAGGTGACTACTCTTCGTTGAGGCAAGATACGGATGGCGGTTTCACGATGGCTGAAACTTCCGGAACTCTTCGCAAGTTCGACCGCGATGGACGAATGATTTGGGTCTCCGATCTCTTTGGGAACCGTACTCGCTTCGAGTATTCGGGCGACAAGCTGACGAAGATCATCGATCCGTTCGATGGCTATTATGAGCTGATCTATGCCGGTGGAAGCGTTTCAGAAATCAAAGATTCCACGGGCCGTAGTACGAAGCTTTCGATTTCCAATCATCGGTTGACGAAGATAACCGATCCAGATACATCATCGAGAACATTCGGCTACGAAACGGATCACCCGCTCCTGAACTCGCAGACTCATAAGCGAGGCAATTCATGGGTCGATGTCGCCGAAACCGAGGTGAATCCATTCCGTGAAACGATCTCGTACACGTTCGCTGGACGTATCCGATCAGGCATTCGATTGGATGGAGTGACGCTCGAAGTCGATCCGGCTCAGATGTTTGGACTCTACGAATTGGAAGATACGACCGATCCCGATGCGGTCTTTGGAAAGCTCATTTCATTGGGAAGTCCACGAGCGCGGCATACCGATCCGACCGGCAACGAATGGTTTACCAAGATTGACGTTTTTGGGCTGTATATTGGCCCGGAAGACAAAGATTCAGGAAACGGTGATCGTCCAACGTTCTCGCGAGACGAGAACAACCGTATCCGTTCCGAGAAATTCCGCGATGATCGCTTTGACACGCTCAAGGAGACTCAACAAGAATATGACGACGACGGCAATGTAATCGAGATTCGCAAGCATAACGGGGATGTATTGCGATTCTCGTACGAACGACGCGTCAATCCGAACGACACGCGTTTCTTCTACTCGGTGAAAACATCCGCCACCGATCGATTTGGCCGAGTCACACGATACGAATGGCTTCAAAATGGCCGGGTTCGAAAGACCCTATTCGCAACCTCCGAGTATGGGGACGTCGTCAACGAAACGCGCTATGATGACAAGGGCCGCATGGAGCTATCGATCGATCCGCTAGGCTTTCAAACGAAGCATACATTCGGTGCCATCGGAAACGTCGAGACGACCGAACTTCCAAAGGTAAGCGGTCAACCCGATTCGGTCGAAAAGCTTGAATACGATGCTGCCGGGAATATCAAGGCTCGTACGGATGCTGGTGGGAATCGCTCAGAATCGACTTTCGATGCGATGAATCGGCTCAAGACTCGAATAGAGCCGGGCAATATCACTAGTTCATTCACTTACGATGCGAACGGGAACGCGCGCGTTGCGACGGATCGAAACGGAAAGACTAGCCGATATCGATTTTCGTTTCTCAATCAAGTAATCGAGACTGTCGATCCAACAGGCGTGAAATACGAAACGGTCCACGACGGCCTTGGTCGCATCGACAAGATAGTCAACGGGCTTAGCGTGACATTACACGACTATGAGTATGGAAAAGGTACCAACTCGGAGAGACTCGAATTCATTCGGCACGCGGACGGGACGCAAACGCGTTTTGAATACGACCAGTATGGAAATCAGTTCGTGATTACCGATGCTTCGAATCACACGAGCCAAACCATCATTGACGCTCGTGGCTTCGCGCGTGAAAAGATTGACGGCGAAAGACGCGTCACCAAGTATGACTACGATGCATTCGGGCGCAATATCCTGACCACAGACCCTTCCGGAATGAAAACGCGGATGGAGTACGACGGCCTTGATAATCTTGTACTCTCGGTTGTCGGAGAAGGTTCGCCGAACGCGATGACGACGCGATACAAGCGAAATGCGATGGGGCAAACACTCGAAGAGATCACCGTTACCGCAGAAGGCGATCGAATCACACGACAGGAATACGACCCGCGAGGCCAACTTCGTTCGATGACAACTGCGGCAGATTCGCCACTCGCAGCAATAATCCGATTCGAATATGATAGTCGCGGTCATCAAACGAAAGTGACCGATCCCGAGGGGCGCGTGACTCGGCGCGATTACAATTCCCGAGGACAGCTCGAAGCGATCGTATATGGCGACGACTTGCCGCCTGCACAACAAGCTCGAGAGACTTATGCGTATGATGGCGAGAACCGCCTGAAAAGCGTTACCGATGCGCTCGGTCGACGTGATGAATTCGAATTCGACGACGCGGGGCGTCCCAAGCTATATCAACGCAAAGACACAGATGGTACGGTTCTGCGAAAGATTCAGTACACCAAGTACGACAACGACGGGAGATTGCGTGAACGCATCGACGCAACTGGTTTGGTGGTCTCGTTAGACTACGACGTCATGGGCAATCTCTTTAAACAGACTTATGCCAGCAGCTCAGACTCTGTCAGTTTAACGCAAACATTGACCGGAACCGGACAGGTAGAAAGCGAAATGTCTCAGGTTGGAATCAAGACGATCAACACGTATGACCGCAGCGACCGCATTAAGACTTCCAAACTTGGTGCGAACACGGCGAGCCCGCTGACGATCTCCTATACTGGAGATGCCAACGGACGTACCGATGTGATGACAATGATCGCGGTCGATGGTACCCGTTTTGTCGATTATGACTTCGACCTTCTTGGCCGACTAATCCAAGTGAAAGAAGGAGGCTCCACAGGACTCGGCAATGAGACTCGTCAATCGAAATACGAGTACGACATTGGTGGCAATCTGGTTGCAGAGACCGATCCAAATAATCGTCGAACTGAGTACAAGTATGACCTTCTAGGCCGCGTCACGAAGCTGACCCGTGCCGCTGGAACGCCCGAATCTTTTGATACGTATCACGAGTATGACTCGCTGGGGCGAATCAAGGCCATCACCGTCGACAATCGCATCCAAGGTCAAGTCCGTCAAGAGCGAACCGAATACGACTATGACAAACTTGGCTATTTGAAAACTATGACCGAAGGTGCCGGCTCAGCACAGCCTCGAATCACCACGTACAAGTACGACGTGCTCGGTCGCAAGATGGAAGAATCGATCGAGATGACGTTCCAAGGGGCAAGTCAAACACGAAAGACAACCTTCACTTATGATGGCCTCGAACGCCCCAAGCGTACGGTGATTTCCGCCGGACTTCCTGAAGAAGTCTCCGAAACATTCACGTACGTCGGTGAGTTCCAGACCATGTCAGAAAAATCGGGGACACCTGGTTCGAAGTCGGAAACCAAGTACGACGCGTTCGGACGACTTGAGAAATTGATTGACCATCCCGGCACTGAAGCCTCGATGACTACGACGTATACTTACAAGCAATTCGGTTTGCTTGCATCCGAAACCGTCAGCGGTGCCGGGCAGCCTGATCGCGTCACAGAATACGGATACTCTGGTCGAAATTTTCTGACGACGACCATTGTTTCTGGCGCAGCGAGGGCAGCAACCTACAACGGCTTTGGCGAACTTACCCGGTACATCGATGAAGTTGGCAGGCAAACTGACACCACCTACGATGGTTTAGGTCGAGAACGAACGATCAAGGTGGGATCGCAATCTTCGGACGCCGTCACATTTCGACGAAACTACGATGGCGTCGGCAATCTGTTGAGCGAAGCATCTTCTATTCGTAGTACCACGTATGATTACAACGCACTCAACCAGTTGCGTTCGACAACCATTGCAGGCGGAAATCTATCGTCAACCACGAGCTACGAGTATGATTCGCGAGACCGAGTCCTTTTGGTCACAGACCCAGAAATGCATAGAACGCATTCCGTTTACGATGTGCTGGGGAATCTCACGGAGTTTGAAGACGCTTTGGGTCGGAAAACAAAGTATGAATTTGATTCTGCCGGCCGTGCCCAGCGAGAAACAGGGCCGGACGGAAAGGTAATTCAATACGACTATGATACGCTCGATCGAACGACAAACTATCGCGATTCGGTGAACGGTGTTAGTCGGTCTATCAAACGCACATTCACGACGACAGATCAAGTTCAAACTGTGACAGATCCGCTGGGACGTATCCAACAGTACCAGTTTGACGCGGCCGGTAGAACGACCAAGGCGAGCACTCAGGATGGGCTCAGTAGTTCAAGCACCTTTGATGCTTTTGGCTTCCTAAAAAATGTCAATCGCGATAGTTCGTCAGCGGCTTTGACTAGCCAATATCAGTATGGATTGGGCGGGCGAGTTCAAAAAGTCACATCCCCGACCGGAGCAACGCTCAATTACAGCTACGATCCAAATGGATTGCCAAGCAGCGTTCGTGACGTTCGCGGGTCGACAAGCTATCAATACACTAGCCATGGACAGGTCGCGAGGATCGATCTACCTGCAGGAGGG
>JANPLJ010000718.1:0-1085 GCA_031426475.1 Pirellulaceae bacterium
ACCGTCGGTTTTATCCGAGATCTTCCACACCGTCTCATCGCGTCGTTTCGTGCAACGCTCGCCGAAGCAAGGCAAGCGGACCTGCTTTTGCATGTCGCCGATGCCAGCAATGAAGCCGTTCTCGATCAAATCTCGTCGGTCTACAAAGTTCTTCGCGAACTCGGTATCGACGAAAAGGATACGTTGTTGGTGCTGAATAAAATCGATCGTCCAGGAGCATCTGAGCGACTCGAATCCGTGCAGGCTCGATATCCGAACGCGATTCCGATCAGCGCTCATAGTCGTGCAGGATTCGCCTCCATGTCGATGGCTGTTTCGAACGCCTTGACACGCGACTTTGTTGAGCTTGAGGTGCGACTATTACCCTCCGATGGCAAGACAGCGGCTTGGCTTTCGAGCGTTAGCGAAGTCCTTTCGAAGCAGTACGACGATGACTATGTTTTCGTTCGGAGCCGAATGACTGCAGGTCACGCAGGTAAATTGGTATCGCAGGGGTTCGATGTTCGAGTCCTCTCGGGAAAGATCCCGCAGAAGACTCTGAATAGCACGGCCCCTCAGACCGCTACGTTTAAACCGGTTCCAATTTGCGATGAAATACGCGATCCAGTGGCAGGAGACAACGCGATGGGCGATGTCGCGTAGCGATTTTGCCGAAGTGACGTGTACCCACCCCGCGAAGTTTAGCGTTCGAAAACGGTCCGTCCCCGAATGAAGTGGGCATGATAAACTCAATTGTTTCGGAATGACACAAGCTGTTGGTTGAAACAGGAGCCGGAAGCGTAAGCGACGGAAATCGCAGAACCCGTCGCTTACGCTTCCGGCTCTTGTTGTTCCGCAGAATATCCGAACGGAAGATTTTCCTAGCGAGGTCGAACGGGCAAGTTCGATTGCAGGACGGCCTCGTGTCGGACATTGTCAATTTCCGCAACGTCAAGCTTTTCTGAAAAAGCATCGCTGGCGGTTAGCCACATCGGGCCATCGAGGCCGATTTGTTCTGCGAGGACGCCGTGATGACGAGTGAGTTCAAGAGTCGCCAAGAACATACCGACAAGCGTGCTCTTGTGCTGGCCAGTCTGAAAGAGCGA
>JANPLJ010000719.1:0-3242 GCA_031426475.1 Pirellulaceae bacterium
CCGAATTCTGACGAATTCGGCTACCTACCCTAAAATCTACGTTGGATGAAGCACTCATTTATCCCAACATTGATTTCGGAGGCTGTGATCAATAGCTTATCCGACAATACGCGTTTGGGTAGCAGTAGACCGTCGCTAAACCCATTTTCAGGGTATCATGACGCCATGATTCTTCATATTGATATGGATGCCTTTTATGCGTCTGTCGAGCAACGCGACGACCCATCGTTGGTTGGCAAGCCCGTGGTTGTGGGCGGTACCGCCGAAGGTCGCGGTGTTGTCGCGGCATCCAGTTATGAAGCTCGGGAATTCGGCATCTATAGCGCCATGTCGGCTCATCGCGCCAAGCAGCTTTGTCCGCATGCCGTTTTCATTCGCCCGCGAATCGACTACTACGCGGCAGTCTCGCAACAACTTCGAACCATCTTCGAAGAATTTACGCCGCTGATCGAGCCATTGTCGCTCGATGAAGCGTTTCTTGACGTAAAGGGCAGCGAACGATTGCTCGGTTCCGCAACCAAAATCGGTCGTCAGATCAAGTCGCTGGTCCACGAGAGACTCCAATTGACAGCCTCCGTTGGCGTCGCGCCGAACAAATTCATCGCAAAAATCGCAAGCGATCTCGAAAAGCCGAATGGCTTCGTTGTGGTCCTGCCAGATCAGATCCAAGCGTTCTTGGACCCGTTGCCTGTTGGGAGAATTTGGGGAGTTGGTAAAGTCACCGCTCAAGTTTTCAAGCGTTTTGCGATCTCGACGATCGGCCAGCTACGCCAGCTATCGCGAGAAACGCTTACCGAGCTATTTGGGTCTTCCGGCGAACATTATTGGCTGCTTTCACACGGAATCGATGACCGACCGGTTGTACCCGACCGCGAGGCAAAATCGATCTCGAACGAAACGACTTTCGCTGAAGACATTAGCAATATGGATGACCTCAAGTCATGGCTGGTGAGTCTTGTCGAGCAAGTCAGTCGCCGATTGCGAAACCACGAGCGGATGGGGCGAACGATTGAGTTAAAAATTCGCTTCTCGGATTTTACGTCGCTGACACGGTCATTGACCCTGGGCCGCTCGACGAATATCACCGGCGAACTGATCGAGGGAGGACTTGAACTGCTTTGCAATCGGCTTCCGAAAAATCATTTGCCGGTCCGGTTGATCGGGTTCGGTGTGAGCAATTTTGACCAGCCACGCATGATGCAATTGCAATTGTTTGATGAATCGGAACGAGAGCAACAGCGATCGCTAGATAAAGTTTCCGACGAGATCGCAAAGAAGTTTGGAAAACACGCTCTGCACCGAGCGGCCGGGATTCACAAAGCAGTTGACCGGAAGCGGGATAGCTGAATGGATTTTCTCTACTTGATTTCCAAGAGTTCTGGCGTAGCCGTGTTCGTCAGAACGTGGATGGAAACGCCAACTCTCCACATTCTGACGAATGTGGCTACATAATGCTTCACAGCGTTGTCCGAAGGGGGCGACTTGGGGGAGGCAACGACTTAGAAATTACACCAAAGGCATTCCTTCATGGTTTCCTTGACTTTTCCGGAAGAAGCTTTGTTGTCGATCAAAAATACATGGCAATTGAAATTGTTTTGTCGTTGCCAGTCTTGATAGAGGTCGCTTGGGTAGCCGCTGAGCATGAACTTGCCCTGAATCTTTGCCAAGATTTCTAGCAGCTCTTTGTGCTGAGCTTCTGTCATCTCGAAAGCGTATTCGCCCGTCGTGGAGCGAGTTTCATGGAGGTAGGGTGGGTCGCAATAAAACAACGTGTGCTCGCCATCCTGTTTTCGGATAACGTCACAAGCGTTCTGATTCAAGATCACAACGTTTCGTAAACGCTGGTGGACGTCGGGCAGTCCTTCGATCACGTTGAGCCAAGCGGAGACCTGTTCATTGATTCGGCTACGAGTTCGATTTCTGGAGAGGGTTGCGAAGTCTCGCATCAATCCCTGACGGGATTGCCGCGCGAGAATAAAGAACCGCACTGCTCGTTCGATCCGGCATTCTGGCTGGTTTGATTCATGGGAAGCAGCATTCTTGAAAGCGTCGTCGAACTCCGCTTCACTAAACGGAGTCAGTTCGACTCGCCGGCGAAAGGCTTCAAAGTCATCTGCATTCTGCAGTACTCGCCAAAAGTTGATCAGCTCCCCATGGAGATCATTCGCGACTTCACTACTTCCCTTCAAGGCAGCCGGCAATTTTTCTTCGCCTGTCGCCATCCAATCTCGATCGGGATCCCGCGCTAAAAGAATGCCGCCACCTCCAAAGAAGGGTTCCACATAGTGAAGATGCGGTGGCATGAGGTCGATGATCCACTTTCGTAGATAGTATTTTCCGCCGTGCCATTTGATGGGCTGTGTCAAAACCGTCATTGGTCGCCTTCTGTATGAATGCTTATATCGATATCAATATGAACAGGAATAGCAAACGGAGGATACCAATGATTTCAAAGTACTGATAGGCACTAACGCAATATTTCGTGAGCGCGGTAGGCCGGACCAAGCAGCTAATTGCGTTCATCAATTCGAGAAAGATAATCTGCGCTGTTCCAGCAATCGGAAACCACGGTTTTGCCGGAACGGCGTCGCCGATGTTTTATTCAACATCCAAGTTTGCTCGCGACTTGTTCCGGCCTACTAGAATGCCAGACTGCGTCCGAGGTGGAAGGGGTCGATTTGTGACAGTCAGACTATCAGACTAGTCGTACAGACCTGGTCGAGAACCGAATCGATTGTTTCCATCGGAATGAGCGTCGTTCGTCGATGAAGGCCGATTGTCACGATTGGGAGTCACCGAATTGTGATGCTGTAGACGTCCAGTGGCCTTCTGAACGAATTGATTGCAATGCGGGCAACGGATGGGCGGTTTCGAAATCGGTTTATTGCAGTGCGGGCAATCGAACGCCGCCGAAGGTCGGCCGGCCGCCTCCCATAAGCCGCTGATATCCGTTGACGCGACCCACGGTGAATCTCCTTTGCGAACCTGGGTATTTTCTTGGATGACGCCTTTACGAATCAGTTCCAGCAGCTCGGAAGGACTCACGGGGCCTTTGACGGTTGAGTCTTGCGAGCGATAAAACCAAAGTGACATGATCTCATGATCCTCACTCAAAAAACGCGGTCATGGTCGGATCGCTCTAGGGCACAGGCTTTGTTTCCAAAGATTGAATGGGAGGTAGCTACGTTCGCCAGAACGTGGAAATCCGTTCGAAGTACCACGCTCTGGCGAGCGTAGCTACC
>JANPLJ010000720.1:0-2733 GCA_031426475.1 Pirellulaceae bacterium
CTCCACCTCGTTGCGGATGACGCCCCGTCATGAGAGAGGCACGAGCTGGGCAGCAAACCTTATGCGCGTAGGCTTGCGAAAATCGGATGCCAGTCGCAGCCAACTTATCCATGTTCGGCGTTTTGAGGTCGTTCGAGCCATAGCAGTTCACGTCCAAGGTTCCTTGAGCGTCGGTGAACAGGATCACTACATTGGGTTGGGCAGCGCACAGCCAACTGCTATGAAATACAGAGGCCAACATGAGCATGCTGACAAAGACCTTGGGTTTTGGTCGAATCATGATATTTGCTTGCTTTCCATCTTGGTCTCGGCATGCTTTCACTCGTTCAGCTTAGGTCTTCGATGACCTCATCTCGAACATAGGTGATACTTCACCGAGATGAACTCGCAAACGTCGAAAGACTCGGCTGCGGGCTTGGCGAACATTTGTGACCGTCATACCGAGTTGGTCGGCAACGACCGAAGTTTGAATGCCGTCGATGGCCGTTCGCCAAAAGGCCTTCCAGGTTGTCGGCTGAAACTCTTGCTCTATTTGTATTAGTCCGCGTCGCATCAGGGCGTTCAAAGCGTGTGCATCGGTCGGCTCGTCATCGGGGATCGCCTGTGATTCGGCGATGTTGTTGAGGATCCTGAGTGCTGAGACTTGGGCAAGCCAAGTGGAAAGCCGACGCGAACGGAAATCGTTTCTGGTGGCCAAATTTGCTTCCACCTCGGCAAGCGAGGTGGAAAGAGTCGAATGCCGTTAGTTTAGCATTCTTCCAGTCTCTCTTTCTTCCAATCTCGCATTCGACGAACGTCGCTACCATCGCCTCAGACTCGTCAAACCTTGCATGCCATCCGCCTTGTGCGGATGGTAGCCACATTTGGCTACCAGATATCCTACGCCCCACGCCCCCGCACGCCACCGAGCTTGCTCGGTGGTAGGCACGTTCGGAACCCAGAGCGAATCGCATGCGAAACTGCCGAATCTGATTGACAAGGGTACTACGAGTAACCAACGAAAAAGTAAGGTCGTTGTTTGAACTCTTCATAGGATCACATCAATGGGCGATTACACTTCACAATGCGCATCATCGCCAACAATATGATGCCGATTGCAATCTACGAATCAGCCGTCGTCTCATTCGTGAAGAAACATCTTCAGGTTCCGAGGGATCGCATCAATATTTATTTAGACATTACCTCCGAGCATTCTCTGAATCGATAAAGACCTAGGAAGTGATTGGCGAGAAGCAGAAATGCGGCTATCGATCTCGTTGCAACGCGATCGATTGAGTCAAGTCGCGGATCTGGCGAAGGCATTCGATATCTTGCACGCCAAGCTCGAATGCCGAGTGCAGGCGCGCTTCGCTGGGTTGGCGTTCGTCGCCGAGGCCGGCAGTCTTGCATTGTCGAAGCTTTACGAGCATCGCGTCGCGAATTTCGGAAGCGTTGTCCAAGCCTTCAAAGATTCCATGGTGCGCACCGGAAACTGCGCCGCCGTGAGCACCGCCGCCACCGCCAGCCGTTTCGACAACCAAATTGGCGAATCCAAACCAGCGTTGCAAAGGGCCTTGTTGGAAGCGAATGTTCTGAATATTTTCGAAAGTGATGGTCGTCTCGTGGATATTCCAGATACCGCGACGAATACGCAGCGACCGATCGCTGATCAAATACCACGTCGTGTCGTATCGCAGATGGATCGCGATGTAGGCGACAATGTCAGGGAGTATAATCACAGCCAACGCCAGGGGAGTGATCAGCACTCCGATCAACGGCGAAAGATAAAAGATAACCAACCAGATAAAGCTCAGCCCAATATCGATGACAACCAAGCCAATCCAAAAAAAGAGCCTGACGTAATTCAAATACGCAATCGACGGTCGGAATGTGGCGATCGCTTCACCTTCCGTCGAAGGGAGCGACGGTGGTTCTCTCGGGACAATGAACCATGAAGTCAGTCCCGCCCAGACCCCTTCGTAGCACCATTGTGAGACACGCAACAACGGATCTTTCATGATGCCTTGCTTTCGCCGTCGACACTCAACTTGGTATCGATCCGGGAAAGGTTGTCGCGAATTTGCCGAAGCAGTTCGGATACTTCGCTCTCGACATCCGCTGGACTTACATGCGTCGGACCGGCTTGCCCTTTGGCTCCTCGCATCCGCGCGTAAAGAAAGTCCCGCATCGCCTCGGCCTCTACGACACCTTCGATTTTGATTTCGGGCATCGCGCTTCCAGAGGCCGTTTGGAGACTGACGGTCGAAATCCCGAGCCAACGCTGAAACAAATCCCGCGTGAGGTGGATATCCTGAATGCGACGGTAGGTGAGAACCGTCTCGCCTCTGAAAAGCCATCCCCAACGCATCGAAACGCCTTCTTCATCGAACGAGTAACGCAAGGTTGCGTATCGAATCCACAGTGCTGGCAACACAATGCAGACGCCGGGCAGCGTGCAAACCGCGATGAGCAAATAATAGGTCAGCAAGGCAGCCGACGGCCTCGTAAAGCCTTTCAGATCAAACGCGGACGAATCCATCATGAAGCTTCTTTCTTCCATTCTCGCGAGTGTAAACCGAACGCCGAAGTCAACGACACAATTGTTTCCTATCGACGGCTCGTATCATAGCCCACGCGGTTAAACCCGGATTATTCATAGTCTCGACCAATATTTTACGTAAACGAGTATCACGCGATGAGTTACGTCGAAATTCGAAAAAACAGACTGTCGTAGCTAAGTTCGCCAGAACGTGG
>JANPLJ010000721.1:0-3337 GCA_031426475.1 Pirellulaceae bacterium
CAACTCGACACGAAAGTGGGGGAGATGGGTTTAAGCGGAAGCCTACTGGTTGCCAAACATTGCTTCCTGCCAGACAAGCTGGCAGGAGAGCGATATGGATTGACTGGTGGGGGTATAAATTGGCTGGAAGCCTATGCCACGTAAGTACATTTCAAGCCACCGTGCGACCTCAACAATAGTCTCGTGACAATCCAAAAACGCCCTCGTGTCGTGCACAGCATGGAAGTCTGCTTTCGCCAAACGGAGACATTCATATTCGAATTTGCGCGAGGTTGCGAGCGATACGAGGCCTGGTGCTTGGCGGATAAGTTGACTCCACAGCTAGGTTGGGATTTCGAAAGAGCTCGCAGCGTAGCCATCGGTAAGAAAGAAGCACCATTGTGGGCGTTGGCGAGTCGATTGAGTCGGTCACTGATGGGGGTTCACAATCTACGACTCTATAGAATGCTCAGAAGATTGCGACCAAGGGTCATTCATGCCCATTTTGGCCCTGCGGGTTGTCGCATTCGTCCTTATGCTGAGCGGCTCAAATTGCCTTTTCTGACGAGTTTTTATGGATTCGATGCATCGGTACTCCCTCGCGATCCCAAATGGCAGCAAGAATTCAAACAGCTTTTTAAAAGTGGAGCGGCTTTTATTGCGGAAGGACCGGCCATGGTGCGCCGCCTCGAAAGCATCGGATGTCCTACCGATAAAATTCATGTCTTACCCATCACGATCAATGTTCCAAGCTATGATTTTCGTCCTCGCGAGTTAACGCCCTCCGAGAAATTGGGATTGTTGTTTGTTGGACGTTTTACCCCCAAGAAAGGGCTTGCCGTACTCTTGCCGGCTATAGCGAAAGCCCGCGATCGGCTAGGTCCATTTGAACTGCGAATCGTTGGATCTGGAGAACAAGAATCGGACCTGCGAAAGTGGACGGCGGAATTAGGTCTCGACGACTGCGTTCAGTTCCTAGGCTTTAAAAGGCGAACAGACATGGTTGAAGAAATGCAAGCGGCCCATGTGCTGGTTGTTCCGAGTATGACAGCACCTGACGGTGATAGCGAGGGAGGGGCTCCAACGATTCTCTTAGAAGCTCAAGCATCGGGACTGCCTGTATTGTGCAGCGATCACGCGGATATTCCCTTCGTCATTGCTCCGGACTATCGCCGTTACATGGCTGCGGAGGGATCGATAGAAAAACTTGCTGATCAGTTGATTGCGATTCGCGAGGACGCAAGACATTGGGGGGAATTCGCGGTTGCCGGTAGAGCACATGTAGAGCGTCAGCACGGCGTTGGGAACTTCAAAAAGCTAGAAAGTTTGTATGATGACGTAGCCCTGATTGGCAAGGATCGTTATTGAGTTGATCGCGGTTTTGAACGAAGTGTCTCAGCGGATTTCTGTGATTATTCCATGCTACAACGGGGCGGAGTTTCTTGCAGAGACGCTGCAGTCGGTGATGGCTCAAACTTTGTTACCGATTGAGATCATCGTCATCGACGACGGTTCGACCGACGAATCCGCTTCGATTGCCGAATCCATTGGGCCCTTGGTCCGAGTCATTCGACAGCCGAATCAAGGCGAGTCGGTTGCTCGTAACCGGGGAATATCGGAGGCGAAGGGTGATTGGATTGCATTTCTGGATGCGGATGATTTGTGGCTTCCAAGTAAGCTGGAAGAGCAATCGAAATTCATGACCGTTGACGTGAGTGCCATCTGCTGTGGCCACGTCGATTTGGACCAGGGAAAAACGTTGGGAGCTTTTCTGCCACAGAGGAAGTATTTTACAATCGAATGGTTGTTTGAGTGCGGTGCGCCTTGCCACATGTCGACCTTGGTCGTCCGCCGCGATCTGTCGGCTCGATTCCCCGATTGGACCAAGCATGGTGAAGACATACTCTACATGGCTGATGTGCTTCGACAGACACAAATCGTAGTCGTTGAAAAGTGTTTGTCGCAATATCGCCATCATCCTCGAGGTCAATCAAAGCTCCCGGAGATGGTCCCAAAGCGGCACAAGTCGCTGTTAGAATGGTTACGGATCAATCGTGATCAACTATCGAACTCAGAATTGTCATTACTTTTTAGAGCTATGGAGCGACGAAAGAAGTGGTGGCTGATGAGTCTAGCGCTTCAAGAGCGAGAAGAAAACAAACCAGCGTCCGCACTTTCGCTCTACATTCGTGTCCTACTCTCAAGTGCTCTATCATCAACCTCAATCAGCATCCTAAAATGGTCGCTTTACGGAACAATTCGCGGCTTGGTTGAAAGCCTTCGACTTCGAAAGTGTTGTGATTGACGGTATGATGTCTTCCATTCGATCTTATCTTCGCGCTCTACCGATTGTTGCGCCGCTATTGAGAACCGCTAGGCGTGCAATATGCCCAAACCAGTTTGATTACTGGGCGATGCACGGAAGACGATTCGAGGAAACTTTGCAAAAGATCACGAACAAAGTGGATCATCCCGTGTTTGTCAAAGTTGGGGCGAATGACGGCGTCACCGGCGACCCTTGCGGACGCCTCTTTATCGACAACCTGAAATGGACGGGAGTATTGATTGAACCCGTTCCCTACCTCATCGACAAACTTGCTAGAAACTATTCTGATCGAGACCGATTTGTCTTAGAGCAAGTCGCGATTGGCAAGGAGCCCGGAAAAACTCAGTTTTACTATGTCGACGAGTCAGCGAAGGATACGATGCCTGAACTGCCAGTCCACTATGACATGCTTGGATCATTCGACCGACAGCACATTGTGAACCATTTGAACGGTGTTCTAGAACCCTATATCGTTGCGGTTGAAATCGAAGTACAAACCTTGGCCGAGGTTCTCGCTCGAAATAACGTAAAGAGAGTCGATATCTTGCAAGTCGACACAGAAGGCTATGATTGGGAAGTACTCAAAAGTCTCGACTTCGATTCCATCCGACCAAACGCGATCTACATCGAGCACAAACACCACTCGCCGGACGACAGTCATTCCAGGGACGCTCGTTTAGAATCTCGAGGTTACCGCGTCCTCGACTGCGGTAATGATTTCTTTGCCGAAGGGATTGAATGAACCATCTGATTTTTAGTTTTCGGATTCTACTCGTTAAGTTTTTGAAGTGGCTGCTCTCTCCGATAAAATTCCGAGGTAAGGGAAGCTTGCTTCTCTCGCTATGTCCCAAACATGGGGAAATCGAGATTTCCTTGTTCGGGTATAAGTTTCAATGCGATCTATCCGAACATATTCAGCGGCGGATTTTCCTTTTCGACTACGATAGACGAGCGCAAAAGTTCATACGAGAGAATTTGAAAGCGGGCGATACGTTTCTGGACATTGGTGCGAACGTCGGCTTCTACACGTTT
>JANPLJ010000722.1:0-1247 GCA_031426475.1 Pirellulaceae bacterium
GATGTCGCGGAGCTGGTCAACGAGACGCAGCTTCGCGGCGATCCGAAGCGCGGCGCACTTGCCTTTTATCGGTCATCTGCAGCATGCGTCAACTGCCATGCGAGCGGGGATGGTGTTTCGCCGCTCGGCCCCAACCTGGCAAGTTTAATGGAAGGGATCGCCCCTGACAAACTCACTGACGAGTATTTGATTGAATCGTTGCTCTTCCCATCCAAAGAAATCCGGAAGGGCTTTGAGACCGCCCGCGTTTTAACGGAAGACGGGGCTACCGTTACCGGCATTATCGTCGAAGAAAGCGAGTCGCAACTGGTTTTGCGGACGCCAGCGGATTTGGAGAATCCGGTAAGAATTGATAAGACTTCGATTGAAGCGAAGACGGTGGCAAAACAATCGATCATGCCGGATGGATTGATATCGGCGTTGAAAGATCAAAGCCAGTTTTATGATCTTGCAACCTATGTGATTCAAGTCGCTCGCGGCGGAACGAAGCGAGCAAATGAGTTAAAACCGTCGGCCGAAGAACTCGCCATCAAAGAGGATTGGCTCAATCTAGATCATGCAGGCATCCTGAAGAAGCTTAAGTCGAAAGACTTCGAAGTTGGGCAAGCGATCTACCATGGCTACTGCGTCGAATGCCATGGTCCCGATGGAAATCGCCCGACGCTGCCAACAGCCCGCGCGTTTGGAACGCAGAAACTAAAGTTCGGAGCCGATCCGTACAAGATGTTCATGACCCTTACTCGCGGCAACGGTCTCATGGGGCCGACCTCGCATTTGTCTCCGTTGGAACGCTATCAAGTTGTTCATTACATCCGCGAGCACTTCATGAAATCGACTAACCCCGAATACGTGGCAGTCGATTCCAAGTATTTGGAAAGCTTGCCAAAGGGGACGGAAGATGGAACATTCGTACCCATTATCGAACGCGATTTCGGTCCGGCGCTCGCCTCGCAACTAGAACGACGCTTTCGAAGCGTGCTGACAATCAACCTAGGCAGGGCGACGATCTCGTATGACACCCATACCATGAACCAAGCGGATCTCTGGACCGATGGCTTCTTGGATCTCAAGGAAACACAACACGCTCGAAATCGAGGCGAAGGAACAGCGAACCCCAAAGGGAAATCGATCGATCGCCTTCAAGGTTGGAGATGGGGCCACGAAGGAACACTCGACTATCCGCGAGCAAGTCTGTTGCCGCGCGGTCCGCTCCCCAGTCGATGGATGGACTATCACGGCTACCATCT
>JANPLJ010000723.1:0-7762 GCA_031426475.1 Pirellulaceae bacterium
CGAGTAGATCGATCGAATCGAGTTTGCGGACAGCTTGGACAGCGTGCGGCAGTTTCTCGGGACCGAGTTGTTTTCGATCGGAAACATCGGTCGCTTCGCGTGTATCGATCAGGTAGATAGCCTTATGCTTGGCTTCGAACCGCGTCTGACCATCGCGTTCCAGCACCAGGTATAGATCCTGATCCACGGCCAAAATCTCGCTAATCCCGCACGACCGATCGGCGAGCGGATAGAGCCATTGCTGCGGACTAGCCTTTCCTTCGATCGAGATCTTGATCAGCCTTGCATAATCGCCATACCGCTTTTTGTTTTCGTGGTAACTGTCTTGGATCAGCGGACCCTGCATGGCGGCGACCAGTGAACGGCGATCCGTCGTCAGCGCTAATCCTTCGAGTCCTCGATTGGGAAGAGCTCCTTGAATAGCCTTTTGTAAGTCCGGTTCTCGGGTGAGTGCCATCCAGCTTGGCAAGTCCCAGCTTCTCTGGCGAACGCCTTTCTCTGAATACTGGTCAATGGCGGGGCCGTACTCTTCGCTGATTGCAAAACTCCCATCCGACAAGATCCGGAGGCCCTCGGGATCTAGCGAGTGGCGAGGTCGACTCCCATCTTGATCAAGTTGCGGGATAGCACCCAGCAGCGGTTTTTGATCCTCCGATAGAAGCGTCAAGGTTCGTTGAAGCTTGATTTTGAACTTACCAGACTTCGCGTTGAGCGCAAGATCGAATTCATGCAAACGGCAGGGGAAACTTGCTGCTCCGTCCGCGGGCCCTCGGTCGGCAAGCACCCAGTAGCGGTTTCCATGCCCGCTATATTCGATTGCCGAAAATCCTCCCATTTGATCGCGAGGCGTCCCTTCTTCATATTTCCCGGTGAGTCCCGAGAGATCGCGAGCTGTCCCGGGAAGCGATCCGATCGCGACCAGCTGAACCCGCAAGTCGTCGCTTTTTCGCGTTTCCTTGCCGAATGCCCTCATGTTGCACTCGGAAGAGAAAAATACCGTGACTGCGGCAAATACAATGTGAATGGAGGCGTTTTTTTGCATACGCGTTTATTGCTAGAAACCAATTGTCGGACAGGGCAGGCGTCGAAAACCATTTTCTAATCGAGCGAAAAGAAGGGCCACATGCAAGTGAAGATCGCTTGGTCCGCGACTTTCTTCGCCAAATCTTAAAGACAAAGGCTATCCTAGTCCCCCTGTCCAAGGTTAGGATAATACTCGACTTTGATTGAGAATACGTTTGAACCGTCAGAGTCATCGGGTCTGATTTGGGCTGTCATAGATAATGCGTCGAAGATTTTCCTCCCAACCAAATTCTCGAGACAAACGGCAACGCGATGATCGCCGTCAACGAGTTCGTAAGCTGACGTTTGATTCGCTTGAAGATCGGCGGTTGTTGGCTGGACTCAATGTTTTTGTCTATGACGATGCGAACGGTTCGGATGGATGGGAATCGCCTTCGGAATCGCCGATGGCCGAGCAAGTGGTTTTCGTTGATCAAAATGACGATGGCCGCTTAGGTAGCGACGAACCATATTCGATCACAGATAATGACGGCAGGGCCTTGATCGATAACTTGGCAAACGGCATCGCAATTTTGCGGCTTCTAGGGTCATCTTCTCCGGCGGCACAAGTTGCAATAAGCGCGGCGAACTCGTTGGTCAGTGTGGATCTTGCAGGCAAAGCATCGGTTGGAAACAACTCGCCACAATTGAGCGGTTCATTGAGTCTGTCGGTCGACGAAGATAAGTTATTGAGTCTAGACCGCTCGGTTTTCCAGAACGCGGCGTCTGATTCCGACGACGATCCACTTTGGTTTTTCATCGTTGGAAAACCCTCGAGCGGTACGCTCGCATGGTCTGTTGAAGCCGGCGGTACGTATCATCCCAACGAAAACTACTACGGCTCAGATGCCATGATGGTCCGCGCGTTTGATGGCAAGTCATGGTCATCGGAGATGACATTGGATATAGCTGTCAACAGCGTCGATGATTTACCGACAGCGATCGAATTCGCCGGTGGCTCGATCCCCGAGAACGCTCGAGGGTTTGTCATCGGCCCGATCACAATCATCGATATCGACGGTGGCCCGAACTCGATAGAAATGACGCCCGAAGATCTCTACGAGATCAAACAGGGGAACTTGAAACTCATCGATGGCAAGAGTTTAAACTTTGAAGAAAGTCCATTGAGCGAACTAACGATTCGCGTGATTGTTGGCGACAATGCAACGGCCGCGCTTTCGCTCACAACATCGCTTCCCGTTTTGGATCGTGACGATCCGCCGACGACTTTGGAATTCCAGGGCGTGGTTAAGGTTGAAGAATTTATTGCAGGCTTTGAGTTCGGGACCATTCGCGTCGTCGATGAAGACGGTGGACAATACGATTTCCGTGTCAGCGACAATCGGTTTGAGGTCGTCGATGGCAAACTTGCGTTGAAAGCGGGAGTTTCGCTGGTTTTCGCGGATACTCCGGCTGTTTCGCTTACGGTAACCGCAGTTTCGAAGTCCAGCGGAGAATCCGTCAGCGAAACGCTCGATATTGAAGTCGTCCGTGCAGCTCCACCATGGCAAAACAAACATTGGGCGCTCGATGTAGACGATGATGGCCGGCTGACACCGGTTGATATCCTGATTGTGATCAACGCCTTGAATCGAAACGGTATCGGACCATTGGATCGATTGCCGCCGAGTAGTTCAACGTTTGTCGATGTGAATGGCGATCGGTTGCTAACGCCGCTGGACGCTTTGATACTCATCAATGCGTTCAACGTTCAATCTCAGACTCCAGGCGGTGGTTCGTCCGGAGGTAGTGGTGGCTCGGGAAGTGGATCCGGCGGAGGAGTCGGTGAAGGAGAAGGCTCGACTCCCCCGGCGTCACAGCGCGTCGCCGGAGAGTTCCAACAATCCGATCGAGTTGAAGAGACCGTTGGCAACCAAAGCACGGTAGCTCCCGTCGATGATGATAACTTGACACCTTCCCACACTCGCAAAACAGCGCGAAGAGTTCGTTAATGGTTGGACGCCCGCACGGAACGTGGATCATTCAAAGCTTATTCGGCATAGCTTTGGGCACTTTGGTTTTTGGGCAAGATCAGAACAGTCGCAACGCTCGCGATTTCTACATGGGGCGTCGCATCGCTCCGGCGATGACGCATTTGGCAGCGAACTGGCTCATTCGAGCTGAACGAGACTCGGAGGAAGATCCTGCGCAGATGCTTGGCCAGCTCGGGCTGAAAGCCGGTATGGTGGTCTGCGACATGGGATGCGGAAACGGCTTTTACTCGCTGACCTTGGCCGAAAAAGTCGGCCCCACCGGTAAAGTCTTGGCCGTCGATATCCAGCCTCAAATGTTGCAAATGCTAAGCCGACGCGCTGCCGAGGCGAAATTGGAGAATATCGACATGATTCTCGGAACGGTGACGGACCCAAAGCTTCCAACCGAAGCGGTCGACTTGATATTGATGGTCGATGTCTACCACGAATTTTCACACCCGCAGGCGATGCTCGCCGCGATCCGTAAATCGCTTAAGCCGAACGGTCGCATTGCGTTGGTCGAATTCCGCGAAGAAGACCCAAGTGTCCCGATCAAGCCGGAGCACAAAATGAGCAAGCGTCAGATTCTGAAAGAGTACGCGGAAAATGGCTTTAAAGTCGGAGCCGAATATGACGGCCTGCCCTGGCAGCATTTGATGTTTATGGTGCGTGACGAAAGTTGGAAACCCTAATTTAGCCCTAGAAAATCGTGGGGGCTTGTGTAATACTTCTCGTCCCCTTCCACGGGCCAATTTCCAATTCATCCACTTCCAGGAGCTAAGCATACGTATGTTCAAGAATCTCAACGCAGAAACCCTCGGCGTTTCAGGCCGTCAGAGCGAACTGATTGAGCTGGCAATGACTTACGGATTCAAGGGATTGGACATCGACCTGGCCGATTTAGTGAAACGAACCCAACGCTCCTCCTATGAGATCGCGGCCCGGTATCTGAGCAGTGCTCAAATGATGGTCGGCGGATTCAACGTCCCGGTCGATTTAGATGCGGACGATGCTTCGTTTGCAAAAGCTCTCGCTACGTTTGCGGCAGGGGCTGAAATCGCAGCCAAGGCCGGTGCCAAGGCTGGAAACTTGCGAATTCCGGCTGCAACCGATCGCCTTCCCTATCATGAGTTCTTCGAGATCGTCCGCAAACGAATCGACCAAATCGCTGAAATAATGGCCAAACACGACCTAAAGGTGGGGCTATACTTCTCGGCAGCCACCGAAAGCCGCGAAGGAAAGCAGTTTCCGTTCGTGAAGGACGTCGAGGGCTGTCTCGCGTTGCTAAAAGCTTGCACCGCTGCCAATGTTGGTTTAACCGTCGATACGTGGGACTGGACGATCGGTGGCGGAACCGTCGCCCAGCTCGCTGGCTTACAAGCAAGCCGAATTGTCGGTCTTCGCCTTGCCGATGCCGCAGAAGGCATCGATTATGCGAATGCAAGCGTTACACAGCGATTGATGCCAGGGTCAAACGGAGTTGTCGACAACGTCGGAATCGTTGGACAGCTTGCCAAGATGGGTTTCGAAGGCCCTATTTCGGCTTATGGACACGTTTCGCAAATGGCTGGAAAGACACGCGACATGATTGTTTCCGCAGCTCAGGACAGTATCGATAATGTGATGAGCACGACTGGACTGCCCACCTATACTCGCAAGCCAGAGTTAGTTGGCGAATCGACAGCCCCGGTTTTCGCTGAAATCGAAGCCTAAAACGAAGCAAGCAACCGACTTAGCCCCGAGTCGGCTTGTCCGAACGGCACAAGGAGGCCGTCTCACCTTGAGTAGGCCGGAACAAGTCGCTAGCAAACTTCGATGTTGTGTAAAACGTTGGCGACGCCGTTCCGGCAGAACCGAGGTTTCCGATTGCCGGAACAGCGCAGACCATCTTTTTCAAATTGACGAACGCAATTAGCTGCTTGTTCCGGCCTACCGTGGTCTCGAAAGCGAGACGGCCCTTTGCCTCCGAGTGAATTGGGGGTAAGCCGATTGAATCGCATTCGAATTGCAGACCGCGCCTACCTTTTGAAACACGATTTCGGGTAGAATTGTGTTGGTCATTGTTTTTCGAGCTCCATCCGAATTCTGATGAATTCGGCTACCTTAAAAAATCTTAGTTGGATAAATCGCTTGTGAGAATCCCGCGGAGATCTTTCTGTCATAGCGTTGCAACGGGACTTGGATTGACGTTGTTCCGTCCGACCGCCGTAATAGCTTCGACCAATCGTCGCGAGTCCAAATGGGACACGACGATCCGACGGGGGCTTGATTTTCTTTCGAGATCGCAATCATCGCGTGGCCAATGGAATACCCCGCCTTATCCGACGGCCATCGCGGCGCTTGCCGGGACCGCATTGCTCTGTTCGGGTTCGACCGCGACTCAAGGACCCTACGCCAAGAATATCAGTCGCACGACCGATTTCCTGTTGAGCAAGTGTCGCGACAACGGATTGATCGGTGATCCAAATACAGACGTTCGGTACACCTATGGCCATGGTTTCTCGATGCTGTTCCTCTCGCAAGTCCTCGGCGAAGAAGGCTTGATGGACCGCCGCGAGGAGCTGATTGAAGCCCTCAACAAAGCGGTCTCGTTTTGCGGTCGCGCTCAAACGGAATCAGGTGGCTGGGGGTATGTCAGTGCCAAGGACGGCAACGACTACGACGAAGGGAGTACGACTATTACGCAGGTTCAGGGGTTACGGGGCTGTCGAAACGCGGGAATACCGGTTCCGACAGAAATTATCGATGCTGCCAAGAAATATATGTATAGCTGCCAAAACGATGATGGCGGAATCAGCTATTCCAGCAAGCAGATGGGGTCCTCGCGCCCGGCAATTACGGCGGCGTCGCTGGCAGCTCTATACAACGCTGGAGACTACGACAGCAAGCATGTCCCCGACATGATCGAGTATTGTAAAAAGACGCTCTACAACGTCGCCGAAGAAGAGCAAGCGTTTGGCCACTGGAACTATACTTATTTGTACTATGCTCAGGTCGTCTATCGACAAGGTGACGAGCTTTGGCTGCCGTTTCGAAATAAGCTCTACGATCGTATCGCACGCGAGCAGCTCAACGATGGAAGCTGGGATGGCCAAATCAACTCGACCTACGTCACCGCCTGCAACCTAATCATGATGCAGCTCGATCTTGGTTACCTGCCGATCTTCCAGCGATAGCTTTGTTGATGCATTGGGCGTTGAAGCTACGTATTCCCTTAGGTACAAGGTAGCCGAATTCGTCAGAATTTGGAGGAATCGCATTGGACTTCGTGTTTCGAGCTTCATCCGAATTCTGACGAATTCGGCTACGATGGAAACTTGCATTTTCGCAATGCGATGAAGCTTTAGATCTGTCGTCGCATACAACAGTTCTTGTACTTTTTCCCGGAACCGCAAGTGCAGGGATCGTTTCGACCAACGCGGGCCGCTTCGCGACGAATCGGTTCGACTTTTCTGGCTGGCTCGCCACTCGCTGCATCGCCGGCGGCCATCGCCGCTTGTTGTTGCTCGTTGACGGCGCTGAGCATATCGGAAGTCGTCGGCGCGCTATCGTGTCTAGCTTGCGTTTCAACGAATGAACTCTCGACCAAGCCGTCGTCCAGAGCTTCCATGCGGAAGATGATGTCCGTCATGCGTTCTCCAATCGAGAACCACATTTGATCAAACAACTTCATCCCCTCGCGCTTATATTCGACTTTCGGATCCATCTGCGCCATCCCTCGAAAGCTCACGGCGCTGCGCAAGTGATCCATCGCCAAGAGGTGTCCCATCCAAGCGTCATCCAAGATACGCAACAAGACGGTACGTTCCATTCGACGGATTTCGGGATAGAAACGATCTTCGACCACCGATCGAATCGTTCGCTCGAGAGTCGGTTTGTCTTGCGTCATCAGATCTTCAGGTCGTCCAAGCCAACTCAGTCGCTCTTGGAGCCAACCAGCAAGTTCGTTTACTTTATTGGTGCTCGCAAACTTACCGATTTGTTTCTCGGCCGATTCGGTACCGTAGATTGCATTGAGTTTTTCCAGACCAGCCATTTCAAGCATGTCCGCCCGCTTCAGCGATTCTCTGGAAACACCGACAAGGTGGTCGAAAGCTTGTTGCCCTTCCATGCCATTGATTTCAAATGCCTTGGGATCTTCGAAACGCTGTCCCGAATGCTTGGCGATCGCTTCGCCGTCGATTTGGTATTGGTTGGGCCCGACGGCTTGTCGATATCGAGTAAAGGCCGCGATGACCGGGTAGTGCGATTCGCGATCGCGGTATGCGGACTCGGCTATCTCCATGAGCGTCTTTTTAAGGGCTGGGGGTTCCACATTCCTCAGCTGGCTTGGATCGATATTGATCGCGAACTTCAATTTCATCCAGTTTGCGAGCATCCGAAGGCCGTACTCCTCCGTCAAAAACTCGGCACCTTCCGTCAAGTCGATCTTGGCGATGAAATCGCGAGCTCGCTCAAAAATTTCTTCATCGATCCGATCTCGCTCAATCTTCTTGAGCGACGAGACGTTGAAGTTGGTACCATAGCGAGTATTCGACCACTTGGCCAACGCTTCCCAGTTCCATTCGGACTGGTCTTCTTCGGCCGGTAGATTCTCGTCGATGGCGTCCATGATTTGCGTTTCGATTTCACGCTCGGATAAGTCGCGAGCGTAAAACCCAGCCGTCTCAGCATCGACACCACGAAAATCTTTCGGCTCCAATTGGCAAGATAGTTTGCTTCCGGCC
>JANPLJ010000724.1:0-2890 GCA_031426475.1 Pirellulaceae bacterium
GGGAGAGGGGGAGGAGGATATTCGTATCAAGGGTTTACGATGTTCTTTAAGATTTTCATCAGCCCACCCCGACCCTCTCCCCCGCAAAGCCGGGGGCGAGGGAGGAGATATTCGTGTCACGTTGCATCTCCTCAAAACAACCGTCGCGCATCGATTTCGGCGGAACAGAATCGAAACGTCGCGAGAACCTTTTTATCATGAGAAAGTTATCTGGGGCTTTATGAACTTTCAAGCAACCGAACGTTGTTCAACCCCGACTTCAACAGAATGTTGCCCGGACTATCCACGAGCGGCGTACAAATTCGGATTTCGTAGACGCATTCTGCGTGATCCCGCAAATCTGTCGTTATAATCGCCCGGTGTATTTTCGAGTTTCGGCTTCACATCCGGCGGAGCTCGTCTCCCCAAGGCAAAGGTGCATCATGCCCGTTCCAGCCACCCTCCAAAAATCCAAAGCGTCCTCCGATCGCCGAGGAGGACGCGTTCGCAAGCGAAATCAAATCCGACGGTTACTGATCGAATCGCTCGAAGGACGATGTCTGCTCACCAGCGGCGTTCCGTTGCAACTTTTTGATGGCGTCGTTGCACCGGCTTTGCCGGCGGGTTGGAGCAATACTGATTTAATTGCCGACTCAGAAAACTGGAGAACGGTGGGCAGCGGCAGCCATACAGCGCCGAATCATGCTTTTATTTCCAATCCCGCTACGGTTACCGATAACGCGTTATTGTCCGCGACGTTTACTCCGACGGCGTCGAGTTCTCGAGTCAGCTTCCGCAATTCGTTCGACACGGAAGCAACCTTCGATGGCGGGGTACTCGAGATATCGATCAACAGTGGCGCGTTCGTCGACATTCTTGCGGCAGGTGGCTCGTTCATCACGGGTGGCTACAACGGAACGTTCGCGAATTCTGGAGCTCTCCCAAATCGCCCAACCTGGACGGGCAATTCCAATGGCTACATCGTCACGACCGTGCAACTTCCGACCAATGCGATCGGGCAAAGCGTCAACCTTCGATGGCGATTCGCCACGGATGTCAGCCAGAGCGATGTCGGCTGGCGAATCGATAGCATCGCGCTCGAAGGTCCGATCACCCCGATCGACTTGGCAACGTTGTCGCCGGCTCAGGGGACAAAGATCTTTGGCGAAGCGAACAACGATGAAAGCGGTAAATCGGTCAGCATCGTCGGCGATGTCAATGGCGACGGCTACGACGATATGGTCATCGGTGCACCGAAGGCCGATGGCGCTTCGAATCTCAAACCGAATAGCGGCGAGAGCTATCTCGTCTTTGGAAGTCCGACGCTCCCCGCCACCCTCGATTTAGCTTCACCTCCACCGAGTTCACGCGTCACCATCTTCGGCGCTAGCAATGACGACGAGTCGGGACGATCGGTCGCTGCGGCTGGCGACATCAACGGTGACGGCTTCGACGATATTGTCATCGGGGCATACAAGGCAGACCCATTTGGAACTAGCAACGCTGGCTTTAGCTATGTGATCTTCGGCAAGGCCGACTGGAGCCTTACGACATCGATCGATCTCGGTCCCGGGTTAGGTTCAGTGGGGGTTAGGATCTTCGGGATCGATATCGATGACCAAGGCGGTCGCAGCGTTAGCAGCGCCGGCGACGTCAATGGGGATGGCTTCGACGATCTGATCATCGGAGCCCACTTCGCCGATGCGTCGGGAGAATTGAAGTATGACGCTGGCGAAAGCTACTTGATCTTCGGCAAGGCCAATTGGAACGCGACTCCGGGCATCGATCTTAACAGTCTCGGTTCCGCCGGCATCAGAATCTTCGGAAGCACCGCCGGCGACCGAAGCGGCGTTTCGGTCAGCAGCGCCGGCGACGTCAACGGCGATGGTTTCGATGATCTTGCGATTGGAGCACTTTCAGCCGACGGTCCGGGCGACTTGCGAAGTTTCGGCGGCGAGACGTATATCCTCTTTGGCAAGGCCGACTGGACCGGCATCACGACGATCGATCTGGCAACGATTACGGTCGCTGCCGGCATTACCATCTTCGGAGCGGCCGCGTCCGACTTCAGCGGTGTTTCCGTCAGCACTGCCGGCGATGTCAATGGCGACGGCTTCGACGATTTGGCGATCGGAGCCAACGGGGGCGATGCCGCTAGCAATCTCAAGTCTTACGCCGGCGACAGCTATATTCTTTTCGGTAAAGCGAATTGGACTTCGACGCCAACGGTCGACCTGGCAACGCTCGGCTCGGCGGGGATCACCATCTTCGGCGCCGATGGAGTTGACTTTACCGGCAATCCGATCAGCGGTGGTGGCGACGTCAACGGCGATGGCTTTGACGATCTCGTGATCGCAGCTTACGTTGCCGATGCGGCGTTCAATTTGAAAGGTAGCGCCGGCGATAGCTACGTAGTCTTTGGTGGCCCATCGCTACCCACGACGATCGATCTCGCCAACCTCGGCAACAACGCCCTGGCTATTTTCGGTGCCGACGGCCTTGATCAAAGCGGTTTTGGAGTCAGCATCGGCGGCGACGTCAACGGCGACGGCTTCGATGATCTGCTCATCGGAGCCAACTTGGCCGATGGCGCAAGCAATCTCAAGAATGCGTCCGGTGAAAGCTACCTCATCTACGGCGGCAACGGCTTTACCAATTCGATTCAGCCGGGCAATCTCGGGACGAGCGGCAACAATATCATGTTCGGAAGCTCCGGAGTCGACATCCTCAACGGAGCCGACGGGAATGATACGCTTCTCGGTTTAGGAGGAGCCGACGTTCTCATCGGTGGTCGTGGCGACGACACCTTTATTCAAAGCGTTCTGGCCTTCGAAAGGTATGTCGGCGGCAACGGGATGGACACACTGTCGATGGATGGTGTTGGATTGAACTTGAACTTATTGAACATCCC
>JANPLJ010000725.1:0-3242 GCA_031426475.1 Pirellulaceae bacterium
TGAATAAACGATCCAGCACATTCCGCGGATTGGTCTCGGCGGGAACGGCCTGGGTAGGGGAGCGATAGCTGCAATGCGAATAGTAGGCTTCATTGAGTCCTTCTTGGTTCTCCTTCCAAGTCTGGGGCATCGTAGCAAGTTCTAACGATGGCAAGGTGGTGAAGGCCCCCACGTAATTGGCAGCGATCTGATCCGCAGAGATCGAGATATGAACTTCATTCCTTTTGTCTGGGTCCGGCAAAGCGGCCGTCAGCCAAGTCGATAGTTCAAGCGCGTGGGGGGCGCCGTTGAAGGGACTGATGGGAACTCCAGAGACTCCCTTCATCATCAGACAATGGTCGAGCACGAGGCGAAGCGATTCCAGCGCTGGCGGCGGCGAAGTCAGAAAACTCTCCGAATCCTTCGGCCAAAATTGATCCATGATCACGCCGTGGGGCATATACATGAATCCGAGGCGAACCGGCGGTTTACGCTCACCTTCGGTGCCTTCAGCCCAACCTACAACATCGAAAAGCGGCAGGGCAAGTGACAAGCCTGCCCCTCGCAGGCAGGTGCGACGATCGATTGGAAAGCTCTTTCTCATTTTAGGTCCAATTCTTCTCGGATTCGACGATGTGTGAAGGGATAGCTGGTGACGATCGCACTGACAAGCGTCTGCATGCGGTACCCATCACTGGCGATATCTTTCATCAATTCATCCACGACGATTTCGTCGTAGCCTTCTAACTTTCGGCATAAGCTATAGGCTAATAGTTTTTCAACCAAGTTGCGAGATAGTTTTTCGATTTGGCCCGCAATGATGACTTTCAATTCCTTGGGACCTGAAAATCGTTCTCCACCTGGAAGCTCGCCAGAAGCATCAATCGCCTCGCCGTTGTCGTCTTGTTCACGCCATCGCCCAACCACATCGAAATTTTCAAGCCCAAATCCAATCGGGTCCAGCATCCGATGGCAATTGGCGCAGACGGGATTCGTCCGATGCAATTCCGTCCGCTCGCGCAAGGTCAAGTGCGCTACCTTCTGTGGGTCCTGCTCGTCCAACGCTGGAACGTCGGGCGGGGGAGGTGGGACGTGGTCGCCCAACACTTGTTCAAGTACCCACACACCACGTTTGACTGGGCTAGTTCGATTCGGTAGTGATGTGGCGGCAAGAATGGCGGGCATTCCTAGAATCCCCCCTCGATCGCTATTCGTTAATTGAACTCTCCGCATCTGCTTTCCAACGACTGTCCTTTCCAATCCATAGAGATCGGCCAGCTTATCATTGAGAAACGTATAATCGGCAGCGACGAAGGTGGCGACACTACGGTTCTCACGCAACATGCTATCGAAGAATAGACGAGCTTCATCATACATTGCTGTCCGCATCTCATCTGTAATCTTTGGAAATCGAGAAGTATCGAAGTCTCCGTCGCGTAAATCTCCAACCCCGAGCCATTGTGCACCGAAACCGTCAAAGAGTGCCCGGGACCGAGGATCCTCGAGCATCCGAAGTACTTGCGCTTTCAGAATCGTTGGCTCGTGAAGTTTTCCTTCATCCGCCAACGCCATGAGCACATGGTCAGGCATGGTCGCCCAAAGCAAATAGGATAAACGCGAAGCAAGTTGATAGTCATCCAGCGGAGCAATCTCCACGTCGGGCTCGACCTCACCGCCAGGGGTGATAAATAGAAACTGAGGAGAAACGAGAATCGCCTTAAGCATTAAACGTAGAGCCTGCGAGTACGCGAGGTTGTTCTGCCTCCCCAAGTCAAAGATTTGCAGTAAAACGTCCAGTTCCACTTCGGATGGAGGACGACGATAGGCTTGCCGCGCGAGTGTGTTAGCGACTCTCCGTGCGACCGCTCGAGCGTCAGTGTCGGGCGCTGGTAATTCGCCGAACAACTGCTTTTGCAGTTCGGTAAGTGGGGCGCCATCGATCGGGAGAATCCGGTCCAAGACATTGTCAGCGATCGCTAGATAGTGCTCAAGTTGCAGCGGCGAAAGAGAATTGAGGTAACCCTCACCGCTTACCTCATCCGGCAGTTCATCGGCCATTGCCGGTTCCACGCCAAAAAGATCACGCAGCGTATTGCCGTACTCCGTCTCCGTCAGCCGTCGGATGACAAAAGGTCCTGGATCCTTCTGGCTCAGAAACTTGATCCTTGCAACCGCGTCGACGAACATCTCTCGATCTTCATCGGTGGGTTGTTTCTCTGCGTCTTCCGGAGGCATGTCGTGCGTCTTCACCCTGGCCATCGCCTTCTTCCACTGTTGGCTGAAGGCCGCGTGACCGGGTTCCTTTATCGCCGGCGAAAAGTTGACCCCTGCCTCCGTTGGCCGCTTGTTCGAATGACATTTCAAGCAGTAACTCTTGATAAACGGAACGACTCGATCGTGAAACATCTTCTCAGTGTCGGCCTTGAGTTCTCGGACATCCGTTTCAAGATCCCCTTCAACCGCCGACTGGGCCGGACAATGGACTGACCAACAGCACACAGCACCCCAAACCAACTGCGCAATCATCGAACGACGCAAAAGCGTCTTGAGGATTTCTATTCTTGATATCAATCTGAAAGTCATATTAGCAGACACAGGCTATCGTTCATTCTTCAACGATGGGTCATAATCCCACAGGGCAACAGGACTCGTCGAAGTCTCCTGAAACCGGCGTATTATACGCGTGTCGCAAGTTAGGCACAAAAGAGAAAGTACTTCCATCGCGTTTAGTCGCAACGCGACAGCATTATACAGCCTGGGGTTCCGTTCGCTGCGCGAACTCCACCCTGCTGCACCTGATACTGTCACAGGCGGTTCGGGAGGCAGGACCGATGCCGGAACTCTGCCGAGTTCGACTACGAAAATCGTTCACGGCTGTGGAATATGCCCGTTCGGAGCAATTTTCGTGTACAAATGAAGAAAACGCCCTGCTCAAGCATCCAAGCTGTAGTCATTCGATAACTCTCCGAGTAAGCCGCGAAAATGTTTCCTGCCTCCATTCAATTCGTTTTGCTGTTGGCGATCGCCTACAGTCAGATATTGGGTGGAGTTTCGTGTTGCTGCTTGCAACGATCTTTGATTGCTGGCATTGGCAACATCGATCAAAAAACGGTCTCCCTAGAAAAGCCCTCGGAGAAACCTGCTACTTGCCCTAACGCCTTGCGCGGCAATAAGTTACCGAAAGCGAATTGTAGCGGAACGGCGCAAGCCGTCCGGTTTGCGGCACCGGACGGCTCGCGCCGTTCCGCTAAATCGGTAACTAA
>JANPLJ010000726.1:0-8391 GCA_031426475.1 Pirellulaceae bacterium
CGGCGATCCATGGTGGCAAAAGTCGAATCCTGCATAGTACACGGCCAACTCGGTAAGAAACGGTGGTCCCGCGGCTCCGTCCGCGGGACGGTTGATTATCAGCGGTCGGAGCCGCTGATCCACGTTTAGCAAAACGTTTGACAACGACCAGTCAGTTGTCGCAAATTCGATTGCCAAGTAGACTCGGTGGAAGTTTTCTACCGCTTTGTCCCTTCCGGGTTTACATCTTTATGGCTCCTCGCCCCTTTGTATTCGGCCCCCGTGCCTTATTCGTAAGTCTCAGTTTTTTCGGAACGAGTTTCGTAAGCCTTCATCCTTCGAGTGCAGCAGACCAACGGCCACCGGCTTCCGAGCCTGTCGTTGCTCGTGCATCCGATGATCCAACATCGCAAATCGCGAGCTTCAAGTTTCCCGAATCGTGGACTTGCGAAGTGTTCGCCGCAGAACCCGACGTAGCCAATCCGGTCGTACTGGCTGTCGACCATCAGGGCCGCGTTTACGTTTGTGAATCGTTCCGGCAAAACCAAGGTGTAACCGACAATCGCGGGCACGACAAAGCATGGCTCATGGCCGATTTGGCGGCGAATACCGTCGCCGATCGAATCGCCTATCATCGAAAGCTCCTCGCGGAAGAAGCCCCTAATTACGAAAAGCAAGTCGATCGTATCCGCATTCTCAATGACCATGATCGAGATGGACGTGCTGATGAATCGAAAGTCTTCGTCAGCGGCTTCAACGCTATCGAGGAAGGGACGGGGGCAGGGATTCTTGTTCGTGGTCAAGAAGTTTACTACACATGTATCCCTAAACTTTGGCTCTTGGAAGATAAAAATTTCGATGGCGTTTGCGATAGCCAAAGAGTCCTAGCCGACGGATTCGGAGTGCGAGTCGCATTTCGAGGCCACGATATGCATGGCCTGATCATGGGACCGGATGGCCGAGTTTACTTTTCGATCGGCGATCGAGGTTATCACGTTGAGACTCTCGATGGCTTGCTCGCTGATCCCGAAAGCGGTGCTGTTTTTCGATGTGAGAAAGACGGAAGTCATTTGGAAGTCGTCGCAACAGGGCTCCGCAATCCGCAAGAACTCGCCTTTGATGACTACGGGAATTGGTTCACCTGCGATAACAATTCGGACAGCGGTGACGAAGCTCGCTGGACGGTGATCGCTCCGGGAGGCGACAGCGGATGGCGAATGATGTACCAGTATTTGCCAGATCGTGGTCCCTTCAATCAAGAAGACATTTGGCATCCTTTTAATCCCGATAGTCCCGCATACACCATCCCTCCGATCGCGAATTTTTCGGATGGCCCATCGGGGCTCACGTACTATCCAGGAACAGGCCTCGGCGATGAATACAAAGGGACTTTCTTTCTGTGCGATTTCCGAGGGCAATCGTCGAACAGTGGTGTGCGTTCAACAAAGCTAAATCCGAAAGGCGCGTTCTTTGAATTGAGTGACGAGGATCAGCCCATCTGGAACATGCTCGCGACTGATATCGAATTTGGCCCCGACGGTTCGCTGTACGTCACGGATTGGGTCAACGGTTGGAATGGCGAAGGCAAGGGGCGTGTCTATCGTTTCATCGACAAGAAGGCGGCGGATAGCCCGTCTGTTTTGTCGACCTACGCCATTTTGCAACGCGGCGCGAAACAAACAAGTATTGAAACCCTGCGCAGTTGGTTATCGCATTCTGATCGCCGCGTACGATTAGAATCGCAATGGGAATTGGCTTCGCGAAACGCGATTGATCCACTCGCGGGATCTGCGATAGATGCCAATGCGAGCGAACTCAGTCGAATCCATGCAGTCTGGGGGCTTGGTCAGATTGCGAGACAATCTCCAAAGTACGAAGCCGCCTTGCATCAGCTTGTTGGCCTGCTCGAGAAACACTCAAACGGTGATGTCGCTTCTGTCGAGCTCTTGGTCGCATTGATCACAACGATTGGTGAAGCATCAAAGCAACTTGCATCTAGTCGAGAGAACTATCAAAAAGTCGAGACCAAGATCGTTACATTGATCGGTTACAAGCAACCTCGCGTTCAATATGCTGCAGCGATGGCAGCTTGGCGATTGAAGTCGAACGCTGCATTGAATGCCGTCGTCTCGTTATTGGAAAAAAATCACGATCAGGATCCGATGTTGCGTCATGCGTCGATTATGGCTCTGTCGGGGCATGAAGACCTTCAACAAATCGCCCAGCTTTCAACACATGCTTCGGAGAGTGTTCGCGTGGCCGCCGTCGTAGCACTGCGAAAGCAGAATTCGGAAAAAGTCGGCCAGTTTTTGAGCGATACTTCCGAACGCGTAGTCTTGGAGGCTGCACGAGCCATCCACGATGTGCCGCAATTGCATGGCGTCCTCGAGAAACTTGCCGGGCTGGTCGTAAAACCGTTTCAAAGCGAAGCGATCCTACGACGCGTCGTAAATGCGAATTTTCGATTGGGACGCGACGAACATGCGGTTGCTCTTGCGAATTTCGCAGCGGATTCGAATCGCTCATCTTCAATGCGAATCGAGGCTCTCAAGATGCTTCAAACATGGTCCAAGCCGGGCGAACTAGATCGTGTGATGAATCGATATTCGCCGCTTGCCGCGCGAACCGGCAATGCGGTGGCAAGTGCCGTTGAGGGAGTTCTGGAAAAACTGCTCGCCGGCGACAATGACGTGCGAAAACTGACGCGAGATGTTGCCTCAAGACTTGGCATCAAAGCGATCGCACCAGAGCTGATCAAGGTCGTTCAAGACAAGAATGCTCCGGGAGCCGAACGTTCTTCGGCGTTAAATGGTTTAAAGCGTTTAGATTACGCTGATCTTGCACCGGTCACGAACCAACTAGTGGACGACGCGTCACCCGCCGTTCGAGTCGCAGCAACGCGAATCCTCGCGGAATACGATTCGAAAGCCGCCACGCTGGCCGCCAGCAAACGCATCCACTCCGATGTTGTCTTCGAGCGGCAAGCCGCATGGAGCCTCCTAGGTACGATTAAATCGCCCGAAGTAGACGAAATGCTGCGCGAAGGTGTCTCGCGATACTTGGATGGTCGTCTTCAACAAGACTGCTGGCTGGACGTCAAAGAAGCCAGTCGCAATCGCTTGGATCCCGAACTCGATAAGAAGCTTGAAAAGCACGAGCTAACGCTGTTTTCTAAGTCCGAGCGCGAGCCGACCGCGCCGTACGCGGACTGTGTCGTCGGAGGCGATGCAGCAAAGGGGCGAACGCTCTTTTTCGAAAAAGCCCAACTCTCCTGCCTTCGCTGCCATGAAGTCGGCGACGACGGCGGCGATGTTGGGCCAAAGCTGACAGAGATCGGAACCAAGAAAACAGCTGACTATTTATTGGAAGCGATCGTAGCTCCTAACGCGAAACTTGCCGAGGGTTTTGAATCGATCATCGTGCAAACCGATGATGGCGAACTCGTTTCGGGAATTCTCAAGCAACAAGACGCAGACTCCATAACGGTTGCCAAAGCCGATGGAACGATCGTATCGATTCAGCGAGATGCAATCGAAGGGACCAAAAAAGGCCTATCATCAATGCCAAACGATTTGCTGAAGTATCTGGACCGACGCGAATTGAGAGATCTCGTAGCTTACTTGACCTCGTTGGACGGCAAAGACGTCCCTGAAAAGAACGCCAAGAAGCCTAAGGGACATGGGAAAAACTAGTGATTGGTGATTGATGATTGATGATTGATTGGTGATTGGTGGTGAAGCACAATCGGGAGGACGACGCTCCTCGATCTCCCGTTTTTTCTGGCATTTAGAATTGCAAAGATGTTTAGAGCGGTGGCCTCGTCCTCCCGTATATCGTTGATGTGGGTGTGAAGTGTGAGCTTTCAAACTTCAAACTTCAAACTTCAAACCTCCGCTCCTACCATCCCCAGCTTGATTTCTTCCCAGAAAGTTGGTCGAGCGTTTTTTGAGCGGCTTGTTTGAAGCTGCCGAGAGCCGAGTCTTCCATGAGGCTGCCTTGATTCGCCTTCATGATGGCGACGGCTAGCGGTTGACGATTTTGCCAATCGTTCAAGGTGAATTTGCGGATATCGACGTACGGGTTCTCAAGCTTGGCTGCCAGTTTCGGAATCAAATGCACTCCATCTTTAGCCCGCACCACATAGAATTGCATGGCAACGAACAGTGTTGCAGCACCCACGATAAAACCGGCAAAAAAACTGCTGATTCGACTCATTCTCTCTCCAACAGGATGACCATAGAAGACTCTTGGGATGTTGCCACCGGTTGCGAACGCTACGGTATACTAAGCGACAGGCGACATTTGCGTGGCATAGGCTTCCAGTCTGTGGAAAGCTACCAGGAACGATACAGACTGGAAGCCAATGCCACATTGAGCGCTTGCTGTTTATCGTTAGCACGACCGTAGTCATACCACAATAGGGAAATTGAACGCAACCATGCAAGCACCGCTTCCAATGCTACCATACCAGCTGATTCGAGAATGCAAGCATCGTGGAAATCGCATGAAGGTTGCTGATTCCACGGGGGCCAAACTCTCGGGGCTCGATCTTTTGCTTCGTTCATTGATCTTGCGGCGATTGCTTTTGCGGCATGTTTTTAAGCCTGGGGAACAGAACGTCGCCCTCCTCTTGCCTCCCAGTGTCCCGGCAACCGTCGCGAATTTTGCTCTTTCTTTTGCTGGCAAAACCTCGGTCAATCTGAACTATACGGCAAGTTCCTCCATATTGAATCAATGCATCGAGCTGGCGGGTATCAAGCACGTGCTGACCAGCCGCAAAGTGATGGAGAAGATGGATTTGCAGTTGAATGCCGAGCTCGTCTATCTCGAAGATTTCCGCGACAAGGTGACGCTTTTCGATAAGCTCTCGGGATTCGTCGGCAGCCGTTTCTTGCCCGCAGGCCTGCTAAGCCAACAACTCGGTGTATCAAAGCTGAAAGGCGATGATCCGCTGACCATCATTTTCACTTCGGGGTCTACGGGTACACCCAAGGGCGTTGTTTTGACGTACGACAACATTGCATCGAATGTTTACGGCATTCATGAAGCGCTCAGCCTTCGTGAAGACGATGTCATGCTTGGGATCCTTCCATTCTTTCATTCGTTTGGCTATACGGTGACGCTTTGGACTTCGCAGGCATTATCGCTCGCCGGTGTCTTTCACTACAGTCCCTTGGATGCTCGACAGATCGGCAAGCTAGCGCAAGAGCACAACGCGACGATCCTCTTGGGGACGCCGACATTCCTTAGGACTTATATTCGCCGAGTTGAACCCGAACAGTTTAAGACGCTCGAAATGGTGATCGTCGGTGCGGAAAAACTACCGCAGGCATTGAGCGACGCGTTTGAACAGCGGTTTCATATTCGACCGATCGAAGGATACGGATCGACAGAAATGAGCCCGCTCGTATCGGTCAACCTTCCCACGAAGCGATCGAAAGCGACCGATGCCACGAAGGGACTGCGAGAAGGTTCGGTGGGTCGACCGATTCCGGGTGTCGAAGCGAGAGTCGTCCATCTCGATGATCGAAGCATTCTGCCGTGTGGCGAGACAGGCATGCTAGAAGTGCGAGGGAAGAACATGATGCAAGGCTATTTGAGTCGCCCTGATTTGACGCAACAAGTGATCCGAGATGGTTGGTATGTCACTGGCGACGTCGCAAAATTGGACTCGGAAGGCTTTATTCACATCACGGGTCGTCAAAGTCGATTCTCGAAAATCGGCGGCGAGATGGTCCCACACATCCAGATCGAAGAAACCATCCAAGCAGTGCTTGGATCGGATTCAGACGGCATGATCAGTGCCGTTGTCACAGCTGTTCCCGACGAGAAACGCGGTGAAAGACTGGTCGTTCTTCATACGCCGCTTTCGATGACGCCCGGTGAAATCCTCAAAAAGCTCTCCGAAGCCGGACTCCCGAACCTTTACCTGCCCTCCGAAGACAGCTTTGTTCAGATCGAAGCGATTCCAGTCCTGGGGACCGGCAAGCTCGACTTGAAAGCGATGCAACAAATCGCCCTCGAAAAACTAGGCGGATAGCACGAACTCAACTTTGGCTCGCGTGCGACGTTGGGCTTGCCGATTTCGGGGGGATCCGGGATACTCTTACCCTTCCCAAAAACGACGCCCAACCGCTTCCGATCAATCGTCGATCGCAAGTTTGGTGATTTTTCAGGAGTTTTTGCTCCGAAATCGCCTTGGATTGGGTGGGTCTGGCCGGTAAGCCGGCGACCCCAAAACCCTTTGCTCGCCGGCGAAGCCCTGCGAAAGAAAGACATCAAAATATGGCAAGGTATACAGGCCCTAAGGCCCGCGTGAACCGACGTTTTGGCGCATTGTTGTATGAAAGTGCCGGTGCGGCTCGTGCTTTTTCCAAGCGAGAGAATCCGCCTGGGATGCATCCACGCCCACGTCGAACGAGCAACTACGGTACTGCGTTGGCCGAGAAGCAGAAGATCAAATACTACTATGGGCTAGGTGAGCGTCAGTTGCGTCGATACTTCGATGAAGCAGTTCGTAAGAAGGGGAATACGGGGGAGTCGCTGCTGTTGATGTGCGAGCGACGAATCGACAACATCGTTCGTCGCGTCGGCTTCACCAAGACGCGTCCGCAAGCCCGTCAAGGAGTCGTGCATGGGCACTTTACGGTCAACGGCGTCAAGGTCTCTTCGCCTTGCTACATCTGTCGTCCGGGAGATGTGATTGAAATCCGAAATCGCGAATCGATCAAAAACGTTTATCGTGGAATTATCGCAAACAATGCACCGACGCCATTGGATTGGTTGACGTTCGACACCGAGAACTTGCGAGTGACGGTGGCTGGCAATCCTGGTGCGAGCGATATCAGTTTGCCGGTGAACGCTAACATCGTTGTTGAATTCTTGTCGCGATAGTTTTTCTCATGCACACTCCATTAGTTGTTCTGGGCGGTGGCCCAGGCGGATATGCGGCCGCCTTTCTGGCGGCCGACGAAGGGCTCGACGTAGTTATCGTCGAAGCGGACTCGCGTTTAGGCGGCACATGCCTGCTGCGGGGATGTATCCCTTCGAAAGCCCTTTTGCATGTTGCTCGTGTGGTCGCTGAGGCCCATGAGATGAGCGACGAGTGGGGCGTGGCATTTGGAAAACCTGCGATTGAAATCGATAAAGTTCGCGCTCGCAAAGAGAAAGTGATCGCGACGCTGACGGGCGGTTTGAGCGGACTAGCGAAACGCCGAAACGTGAAAGTTATCAAGGCGCGTGGAAGTTTCGAGAATAACTCGACGCTGCTATTGGAAGGCGACGACCCTTCGATCCCCGAAGGAGGTCGGCTGACCTTCGATCATTGTGTGATCGCGACGGGAAGTTCGCCAGCGATGCCGCCCGCCTTCCAGATTGGCTCGGATCGTGTAATGGACAGTACGGGCGCCTTGGAGTTAAAGGATATTCCCGGAAAGCTTCTCGTCATTGGCGGTGGCTACATTGGCCTGGAAATGGGAAGCGTTTATGCGGCGCTCGGTTCAAAAGTTTCCGTCGTCGAATGGACCGCGACGCTACTGCCAGGCGCGGATCGCGATTTGGTGAAACCGCTTCAGAAGCGACTCGATCATCTTTTCGAGAATCGAATTTTCCTGAACACCAAGGTTGGCTCGGTCGCAGAAGTCGATCAGCAAATCGAAGTGACGTTTGAGGGGCCAGGGAAATTCGGTCACGAACGCTACGATCGAGTTCTGGTGAGCGTTGGTCGACGGCCTCGAACCAACGATCTGGGGCTCGAGAAAACTTCGGTAAAGACCGACAGCAAGGGATTTGTTCTTTGCGACAAGTCACAGAGAACCGAAGCTGCAAATATTTTTGCGATTGGCGACGTCGCAGGAGAACCGATGTTGGCTCATAAAGCCAGCCACGAAGCGAAAGTCGCTATCGAAGTGATCTTGGGGAAGAACGTTACGTTCGACAAACGAGCGATTCCCGCAGTTGTCTTTACCGACCCAGAAATCGCCTGGGCAGGATTGACCGAAGACCAAGCCAAACGAGAAGGACGTGCGGTCGACGTTGAAGTTTACCCGTGGGCAGCGAGCGGGCGGGCTCAAGCGATCGGTCGCACCGAAGGCCATACGAAGTGGCTCATCGATCCCCAGACCCATCAGGTGCTCGGTTGCGGGATCGTGGGTGCGGGAGCGGGTGAATTGATTGCCGAAGCGGTGCTAGCAATCGAAATGGGTTGCGAAGTTCGAGACTTGACCGAGTCGATCCATCCTCATCCGACACTCAGCGAGACGCTGATGAACGCCGGGGAAGTCCACTTTGGGACCGCGACGGAAATCTACAAGCCGAAAAAACACGCCGAATCGCCAACGTTGCCTCCGCGATAACTTTTTGACTTTCCTGGTCAGTCTGCCTATAATGCGTGGCGGTCGAGAAAACGACCGC
>JANPLJ010000727.1:0-11109 GCA_031426475.1 Pirellulaceae bacterium
GAGGACAACGACTTTCGCGATGAGAAGTGGGTGGCACAACCCATGAAAGCTGGCGCAACAGGTTTTTCCGGTGATGCCCAACGCACTGAGACTGAACGCGTCGCAGTGTTTGCCGAAGTCGACTACGAGTTCGAGGGACTCGGTTATTCGCTTTCAACACTTGTCTATTGGAAGTAGCGTTCGTGTGAAGTTGCACAACGTAGTCCCGCGACTCCGTTCGCGGGGACAGGGCGGCGAACGGAGTCGCCGACCCACAAATCGGGGTTTATCTTGCTTTAATTCGGCAAGCATTTCGAGCAAATTACTGGTAAGTATCACCGACGTATCTTCTTGTACGGAATTGGTACCGAGCCATGTTTCGTAGCCTCCGAGGCGATGTTGTGCTGGAGTGGGGAGATAGCCGTACCGTCCGTTCGCGAGTCCGATGACCATTGTTTTCGTGAACGGACTTCGCTCTTTGAGTTCCAGACCGATTTCAGCAAATGTTTCGAATGGGATACCGCATACAGCAAGGTCGCCAATACGAATGGCTTGTAGTTTGACAGTAAGCGTGTCTTCTTTTCGTTCAGCCGCTTTCACGACGTTCCGAGCATAATTCTGTGCGAGACGCGGTAGCTTCTCGATCGCTTCCGGATCTTTCACCGCAAGAACGGTCTTTGCATCGGAGACTTGTTCTGCCGTCGGTCGTCGGTAGTTGAGAACAACCTCACGTTGAATCATGCCAAGCTTCACATCAGATCGATGCTTCTCTATTTTCTGATGCGCGAACCATGACGTATCGGCTGCCTTCTGCGCTACGATACGGATCTGTTCAAACGGTTCGCGACGCGGACGATTGACCAGAAACGGGATATTGTTGATGTCGCCAGAAGTACCATTCGACATCATCGCAACAAAATTTTCGTTCGCGGATAATCGCGAGGGCATCAACCGAGCGAACTCGCCAAAATAGTCGGCTGAGATCTGCCCCGGTGGCATGCCGCCGACGTAGTGCAACGAATAGTTGGCGAACAATGCGAGCGGTTTACGTTTTTCGTCCTGTACTGAAATAATCGTGATATCAGGATCAGTCGGGCCCGCGGGGCGATCGAGCACCGCGGGGCTTGTGCCTGGATTCATCTTGACTAAGTCGAGTTTACCGAACGGATTGAGCGGCATTTTCCCCATTTTGAGGTACCAACGCCGATTGAAAACTTCGTCGGGCAATGGATGAGACGCGGCGCCGACCGAGGCTGGTTTTAGCGCGGCGTGTGCCTTGATGATCGATTCCGCGATTCCCTCGACCAAAAGCTTGCGATACGCCGCCGCCGGAGTTCCTTCGCCCCCGCCGCTGGACGGTGGTCCCGAATGCGTATGCGTCGAACAGATCAACATTCTATCGGTTGGAATGTCGGTTTCCTTCGAAGCAATCGATTTTGCTTCTTCGAGTACTTCGGGGGAAGCTCCAAGGCTATCCAAGACAACCATCGCGATCGATATCCTGCCGTCGTTGAACGCGACGCAGCGAGCATGCAGATGATCATGCGCGCTTTGGGCCAGGTTTTCGCTGAAGCCACCGGGCATATTCAGCGGAAACTCCTGCGGTGTCACGTCCACGGCAGCCGCCCCGGCACGAAGCGAGGGCGGCGAATCGGCTGAAAAGCATGCCGATGAAGTTATCGTAAACAGGGTAACAGTTAACAGAAATTTCGACACTTCTCGCCAATCGCCACCGTGAACACGCTCGTTCCCAGGCTCATGCCTGGGAACGCACTGTCCTGGAGGCTCTGCCTCCCGAATCCTTCGATCTAACGACAGCTCGGCAGGCAGAGCCTGCAATTCATTGGGTTCCAAGGCAGAGCCAGGGAACCAGAAGGTGGTGTTCGGCGAGTAGTGTCGAAATTTGTTCATAAAATCCTCTTTCTAGTTCGGCGGTTCTAGAATACCAGCAATCAAAACTGTTTGCATCTCCGCGACTTTGGTATCGAATGAGTTTCCCAAGGATATCCATGTTAACTCCGATCCGGCCATTCGCCGACATTTCGCTATCGTTGCGAGATTTGAAGTTCGATAACCGATTCACTCGCAACTTGCCTGCCGATCCCAAGTCGACCAATTCACTTCGACAAGTATTTCAGGCTTGTTACTCGCGTGTTCTGCCGACGCCAGTCGCGGGCCCCCAATTGGTGGCTTATTCACAAGAAGTTGCAGAACTATTGGATCTGGTGTTCGATCCAGAAAAATCTGATGAATTTGCAAGTATCTTTGTCGGTAATTGGCAGCTCGACGGTATGGATCCGTTTGCCATGTGTTATGGAGGACACCAGTTCGGCAACTGGGCAGGCCAATTGGGCGACGGACGTGCGATCAACTTGGGCGAAGTCCTCAATCAGCAAGGTCAGCATTGGACGTTGCAGCTCAAAGGTGCTGGCCCGACTCCGTATTCGCGAAACGCAGACGGTCTGGCTGTATTGCGATCGTCCGTGCGCGAGTTCTTATGCAGCGAAGCGATGCATCATCTAGGTGTGCCTACCACGCGAGCACTAAGCCTGGTGTTGACCGGCGAACAGGTCGTGCGAGACATGTTCTACGACGGCCATCCTCAGCGAGAACCCGGAGCAGTTGTTTGCCGCGTTGCTCCATCGTTTGTGCGTTTCGGCAATTTCGAGATCTTCGCTTCGCGAGGAGACATCGAGACATTGAAGCAATTGCTGGACTTCACCATTACTCACGACTTTTCGCACTTAGGCACGCCGTCGAAGGAAGTCTACATTGCTTTTTTCAACGAAGTCTGTCGGACTACGGCCGAGATGATCGTGCACTGGATGCGAGTCGGATTTGTCCATGGTGTTATGAATACCGATAACATGTCGATCTTGGGACTGACAATCGACTACGGCCCCTACGGTTGGCTCGAAAATTACGATCCGAGCTGGACACCTAACACGACCGATGCTTCCCACGGACGCTATCGATACGGCAACCAGCCGCACATTGGAGCATGGAATTTGACACAGCTTGCCAACGCCCTTTATCCGTTGATCGAGCAGGTCGAACCCCTGCAGCAAGGCCTGGAACTCTATGCGAGCCACTTTGAACAGGGTTGGCAATCGATGATGGCCGCGAAGCTTGGATTCTCTGCGTGGAACCCCACTGGAGACCAAGAATTGGTCGATGAACTGATGGTTGTTTTGCAGTTGGTCGAGACAGACATGACCATCTTTTATCGCAATCTTGCGTCGATCACGACAATGGCGAAGGAATCATCGGATGCGACAACCAATGAAGCGATCATCGCTCCGCTTCTAGATGCCTACTATATTCCGCAGCAACTGAATGCCGAGAATCGAAAGCGAATCGCCGAATGGATCCGCAGCTACCAGCGCCGCATTCAACGGGATGGCATTTCCGATGCAGCTCGACACGAGCGAATGAATTCCGTCAATCCAAAGTACGTTCTCCGTAACTACCTCGCTCAGCTGGCTATCGATAAAGCGACCGCTGGGGACCATACCATGATTCATGAACTTCTCGAGTTGCTACGCAATCCTTATGCCGAGCAACCCAATCGAGAGGAGTACGCTCGAAAACGGCCTGACTGGGCACGACACCGCCCAGGTTGCTCCATGCTCTCGTGCAGCTCATAACTGCTAACCCGCCGACCTTAATTGGACAGCGCCAGGTTGCGCATGTTAATCGATCGCAACTTAGTTGGAGTACAGCCTTTAGGCGCTGAGCACCTTGGATGCGGAAAGTGCGGCTAAAGCCTGAACTCCAGCGCAACCTGGCGCTGTCCAATTAACGTCCGATGGGGCAAGCCCATCGGGGCGTATGAAAAGTGGGAAAGCACTAGCCAGCCTTCCCTCGGCTTTAGTTTAGCGACAAAACCAGATCGACCCGATCCATCGTACCATCAGCGAGAATGAGATTCGCGTTGACGAAATCGTTCGTTCGCACTCGTTCGGTAGCTTCCTCGAATGTCGGCACTATTTCGTCATGGTAAAGTCGATGCCGAACTCGGTCCATCGCTCGGTCAATATCGCAATCGATGAAAATGGTGAAATCAAACAGTGCTTCTAGATCCCAAGCTTTCAGCAAAAGATAGATTCCCTCGACAATGATCGGCGAGTTGTTCGAGACAACATGAATCGCATCCAGTTCTGGATCTTTTTTCGCGTGCACGAAGGTTGGAAATCGACCGGTATGGTTGTTGCGCAGGCTTACGAGATCTTCACGAAGTTTTGCGGAATCAAACGTGTACGGCGCACCACGACGCTTCATCGCTTCATCCGAAAGCAGACGTTGGGGCAAGTGGTAGCCGTCCATCGGCAAGACAACGGAACTGGGCAATCGCCTTTGGAGTTCTTGAGACAAAGTCGACTTGCCGCTGCCTGGGATGCCGACGACGGCGATGAGATAGATATCGTTTCTCGCTTTCAGTTCCGAAAGGATGCGATCGATTTGCGGTTCGAAATGGGACGTCGAAAGCGAGGCGGACATTGTGCACCATTCATGTGTTGAGAGGCTTCGGGCGAAATGAGCTTGAGATAGTTTTTCGTGCCTAATCTACGCGGATCGATGTCGCAAGCGATCGAGCAAAATGGCACCTAATATGACTAATCCTAGGACAACTTTCTGTGTATAGCTTTCGACGTTGGTGAGGTTCATACCGTTTTGTATGACGGCGATGGTGAATGCACCGATCAGCGTACCGAGCATACGGCCTTCGCCACCGCTTAGCCTGGTACCGCCAACAACCACCGCGGCGATCATGTAGAGTTCATACATATTTCCATAGGTTGGTGAACCGCTTTTGAGCTGCGAGGCTGTGATGACACCGCCGAGTCCAGCTAGCAAGCCGCTGGTGATGTATGCGATCATCGTTACTCGCGAGACAGGCACACCGGATAGTCGAGCTGCTTCGCAGTTGCCGCCAACTGCGTAGATGTGCCGGCCAAGCTTCATTCGCGACATAACGACGTGCGCGACAGCATACAACGCCAGCATGAGCAACACGGCGTTGGGCACGCCAAACAGATCCGCTCCACGGCCAAGCCAGACAAAGGAATCGGGGATCTCGGCAATCGATTGCCCTTTTGCAAGAATATAGGCGAGTCCGCTTCCGACGAGCATCATCGCAAGCGTCACGATGAACGGCGGAATCGCAAACTGAGTGATCATCAATCCTGAAAAACAACCAATACAGCCACAGACGAAAATCGCTGCAGCACAACATAAGACCATCCCCGCCACCGAAGCCAATTTACCGCCAGCCAGGTCGCGTATCAAAACCGAGCATACGACGGCGGACAATGCGATGAGGCTTCCCACCGACAAATCGATACCGCCGGTGATGATGATCATCGTCATGCCGATGGCGACGATGGCGATCACCGCAATCTGATTGGCGATATTCAATAGATTGTCACGTTTGAGAAAGTTCGGAAACCGGTAACTTTCGGGGCGAAAGATCCGTGGTTTACCCAGCGAGGAATAGTCGGCTGCTAGGTTGGCAAATACGAGCCAGTTGGAGGACGCTTCGCTGCAAGCAATCGCATCCAATTTTTCATCCCGAGTTTGAATCTGGTCCAACGCGAGCTTTGCATCCTTGGGCCCACCTTTGATAGTAGCTTGGACAAGAAAGCCTGCGTCCCTTAGTTGCCGCTCGAGAGCATCCACAAAAGATGGGTCGTTCGACTGTGTACTGGCAGCAATCAATACGTGCGATCCCGCATCTAGTTTACTCTTCATTACCTTGCCCATCTGCTCGGCAGCCAAGGGGCCGTTGGCAGACTGTTCGGTGACTGTGACGGCGCTAAAGAAGACGCACAGGACCAGCAAGACTACGAACATGCCGTAGTCCGTGAGGATATAAACCAGTGACTGCTTTAAAAAATTCATATGCGTCCAGCCTGACCTACGCCACTGCTAATTCCATCACTTGTTCCTGCGTCGCACGGGGGACATCTTGAATCTCGCCAGTCACGCGTCCTTCGTGCATCACTACGATGCGGTCGGCCATGCCGAGCACTTCGGATAACTCGGAGCTGATCATCAAAATCGATTTCCCCTGCGAAACAAGCTCATTCATCAACGTGTAAATCTCAAACTTGGCACCGACATCGATTCCTCGCGTCGGCTCATCAAAGATCAGGACTTCGCAGTGCCGAGCCAACCACTTGGCTAAGACGACTTTTTGTTGATTGCCGCCTGAGAGGTGCCCGACGCGTTGCTCGGGACTTGCAACTTTGAGCTTGAGAGCACTCGTATAATGTTGGAATTCTTGTCGCTCGATTCGCTTCTGCAAGAAGCCCCGGCGCGATAATCGCTCTAAATTGGGAAGGCCAAAATTATCGATCGCCGACAATCCGAGAACGAGCCCTTGAAGTTTGCGATCTTCGGTGAGCAAACCGATCCCGGCATCGATCGCATCCCGCGGGGTACGAATAATGAGCGACTTACCATCGAGTTGAATCTCACCCGAATCGCGTTTATCCGCACCGAAAATCAACCGCACCGTCTCTGTACGACCTGCTCCAACGAGTCCGGTCAACGCAACGATCTCACCGCGTTTTATCTCCAGCGATACATTCTTGACTTTGACACCGTTGCACAGGTTCTTCACAACAAGCCTCGGTTCGCCAATCGCAACTTCGCGTTTCGGAAACTCGTCCTTTAACTCCCTTCCGACCATATGTTCGATCATGGTCTTGCGAGTCAGATTTTCGATGTTACGATCGCCTACGTTTTCGCCATCGCGCAAAAAGGTTACTCGATCGGCGATTCTAAAGATTTCATCAAGTCGATGACTGATATAGATGATACCGAGCCCTTGTTGCTTCAACTCTCCGATAATTTTGAACAGACTTTCGACTTCGCGATTTGTCAGGGCTGCAGTTGGTTCGTCCATCACGAGAATTCTCGCGTCAAACGCGAGAGCCTTCGCGATCTCGACAAGCTGCTGTTGCGAGGTGGTAAGCAATCGACAAGGTAAATCAACGTCAATATTCATTCCAAGCCGCTGAAAAAGCTCTTGGGTCTTCCTGCGTTCGTCGGCGATTTTGATCAGACCACCTCGATTGGTAAGTTCTTGGCCGAGAAAAATATTCTCGGATGCCGTGAGTCCGGGCACCAGATTAAACTCTTGGTAGATCACGGCGACGCCAGCCGCACTCGCGTCTCGAGGCGATCGAAACGCAACCACTTGGCCGTCAATTTCCAGCGTCCCAACGTCTGCAGAATGGGCTCCTCCAAGCACTTTCATGAGCGTGCTTTTACCAGCACCGTTTTCCCCGAGCACTGCCAAGACTTCCCCAGCCCGCAAGGTTAAGCTGACACCTCGCAATGCCTTCACACCTGGAAATGATTTCTCAACTCCACGTATTGCAAGAAGTGGTACGTTCGCGTCCGATACCGGCATCATTATCTTCCTGATGCCTTAGAAAGCGTTCCCGTTTTCAAATACTCGTACGCGACGGATACGGCAACACGCTGGCCAGCATTCGATACAAAGGTAGCCGTTCCGTCGCTGAATTCTACATCGGCTACTTCTGCGAAGCCTTTCGGAATTTTAGCAACACCCTGGATGTAACGGACGGTGAAATCACCTTGTAGATCTAAAGATGTTGGAACACCAAGCTTCGATACTGGATTGTCTTCTGCCGAAGCCTTCAAACCATCTGCGAAAAAGGCCGTCACGTCCTCGAGGCCCACGCAGTTGTTTCTTCCGAACCACGGCAGCTGATGACGACCATGATTCTCGAGCCAGAAAACGGTCCCGGCAAGAACCTTTGGATCCTTGATCGAAAACCAGAGCCAGCCCTCGTCGGCTCTCACAGCCGTCAACCAAGCCGGTTTGTCGCCCGCAACGTCAGGAAAAATCATGAGCAGGTCTGCGTAGCCTGCTTTCTGTGGCAATCGAGAAGCATCGACATCCGGCGCGTCTTTAAACCTCGAAGGAACTGCAGTGAGACTTTGAAATCGCTCGCCGATCGCCAGTTGCTGATATTCGCCTTTCGCTGGATCGCTAAATTGAGTCGGATTCGTCATGCCAAATCGGATTGGGCTGTGCGAAATCTTAAACGCTCCTTCGGTGTCCGGCATTCCAAGGGTGGCATGATGCCCGATCGAGGTCGGACCCGTAAAGCCTTTGATATGATGACTCGAATAGACGACGTTGTGACCATCTACGAGTTGCAGTTTCTTGGTCACGGTACCGGAGCGAACCGTCGTCTTCATCTCCAAGGTCAACGTGCTGACTGGACCTTCTTTGGTTGTGCTAACATGCTTCCAGGTGCTCCCGGCTGTCTCGCCGTGTGGCGGATGTTTTTCATCTCGATAGACGTCCGAGTTCCCACCGAACGGCATACAAAAAAAGTCGCCTCGCAATGGAACTAATACAGGCACCGGATACTGATGATTCTCGGTCTGCCAAGGACTAATGTGATAAGGCTGTACGGGAGATGATTCGTTGCGATAAAACGTCACCGGAGCCATGTGCCCACCAAGCTCGGTGATGGCAAGTTCGACTTGATCCGCTCGAATAACCCAAGAAGGTTGTCCGCTTCGTGTTTCCAAATCGGCAGCTTGGATGGGCGACATAGCCCCTGCAATAAAAGCCGAGGCGAAAGCCGCGAAAGATATGACACTTCTCGCCGATCGCCGGTATCTGTTTCCCAGGCTCCTGCCTGGGAAACCAATGGATTGTAGGCTCTGCCTGGGCTGTGCGACAAATTGCAATCTTGATGTTTCTTTTGGATTCATATCGAGTCGTTTCTATTCCAGCTTGCATAAATTTCTAATCGTTCGAAGCGCCTTTGCTTCCGCCGGGTTTACCCCGTTCGGGGCAAGCCCGACGGAAATCTGTTTCGGTACCGGCTCATTCTATCCGTAGCGCCTTCACGAGAGACTCTCGCATCACGGCGGCATCGGGAGCGATCCCAGTCCAGTACTCGACTCCGATGACTCCTTGGTTGACAAGCATCCCGAGCCCATCCAAAACGGTACAACCACGAGACTCAGCATCACGAATGAGCCGTGTCCTCGGTGGGCTAAATATGACATCCGCCACAATCATCCCGGAGTGTAGACTTGAAAGATCGAAGTTCAAGCTCGCTTCCGAATCATAAAGTCCGATAGAAGTCGCGTTCACGACAATGTCGGTATGTTGAGGGATACTGAAGCCATCGCGCCAAGGCAACCACTCGCTTTGAACTCCTACTTTGCTATTGAGCAAGGCTGCGAGCGCGGAACCGCGAGCTTCGGATCGATTCACGATTGCGATCTTTTTCACACCAGCTAGTCCAAGTTCGACTGCAATGGCTCGGGCCGCACCACCTGCACCGAAGATCACTATCGACTTACCTTGGGTGTCGGTCACGGTTAAAAGCGAGCGAAGAAATCCTTTCCCATCCGTGTTCTCACCAATCAATCTTTCGTCGCATCGGACCACGCAATTCACCGCACCCATGATTTCAGCCGATTTACCAAGGCCATCGAGATGCTCAATGACGCTCACTTTGTGTGGCATGCTGCAGTTGAAGCCACGGTAGCCCATCGCACGCGCTCCTCGGACAGCATCGCCAAGGTCTTCCGGTGCAACCTCCATATTGATATATCGCCAGTTTAGCCCATGATAGGCGAAAGCGGATTCAACCATAGTAACCGTCGGGTTTCCAGCCGCGCCTTGCGACATGGAGCCAACCAGTTCGGGGCAAAAGTTAGAAGGCACAATGTTCTCGATTCCTTGTTCGCAATTCAAATCAATTAGCTATTTCAATTCCGAATCTTGATCCGCGTCCGTTTTTCGATACAGACTCGTTGGAATCAGAATCTCGGGAGGTAGTTCCTCGCCTTTCGAATAACGAACAAATGCGCGAACAATTTCGACTCCCATTTTATCGGGAAACTGAATTGGATCAGCAAAGATCTTTCCTTCCTTGATGGCTTGCTTGCCTTCAGGCATCCCGTCGAAGCCGACGATTACGATTTGATCGGCCTTGTTAGCTTTTTCGATCGCCGCGCGAGCCCCTAGCGCTGAAGGATCATTAATGGCGAAGATGCCTCGCAAATCGGGATGGGCTTGCAAAGCGTCTTCGGCAGCACGATAGCCAACATCTTTCGCACCACCACCTTCAAGCTCGGTCACGATGTCGATCTTTTCCTTGCCAGACGCGTTGTGAGCGTCGATCACTTCGCGGAAGCCTTGGACGCGCAGGATGCATGACTGGGCCTGCTTGAAGTGCAGCACCGCAACCTTGCCGCCATTTCCAGCAAGTGCCTCGATCATCGCGTTGCCAGCTTCCTTACCACCGCCATAGTTATCCGTGGCGATCTGCGTCACGATTTTCACGCTGGTGTCAGGGCATGGAATGTCGACCGTGAAGACAGGAATTCCGGCTGCATTCGCTTCCTGGATGATTGGGACGATCGCTTTAGGATCGCATGGGCTGAGGACAATCGCATTCACTTTCTTAACGATAAAATCCTTGACTTGATTTCCCTGCTTAGAAACATCGTTGTCAGCGCTAACAACAATCGCCTCGTAACCGTTTTGCTTCCCTTCCGCAACGATGTTATCTCCGATGACTTTGAAAAAAGGATTCTGCAATGTCAGCAGTGAAACACCGATCGTGCCTCGCTTTTCCGCCGAAGACGCCGCGTCGGCACCTGTTTCCTTTTTCGACGAGCTGCAACCGAGTATGGCGAGAACAACACACGCCAAGCACGATTGAACGAGAACGGGTTTCATAATGCTCAATAGACGTTCTGGTTTCTTAAAAATTTGGTCGCCTCCAATAAAGAAAATGGTTATTCAGGAATCTTGGTGGTTGGTCTGTAAGGTTGATTCTCGATCGAGGGGGCTTTCCCTGGACGGTTAAAAGCTTGGTATCGCGTCGGTTTTCGTTGTGCGGAAATTTTCATCCCGAAGGGATACTAATAAGATATTAGCCGGTAGTTGAGCGAAGCGACACCATGGTTGAGCGAAGCGACACCACCGGAAACAATGAGTGAGAGTGTTTCCGATCCTGAAAGAATCGAAGCATCTTGGCCCCTCCAGGGTCGTTCTCTCGTCGTTGAGTATCCGGGTATGCGCCGCTTTGCGGCGACCCCCGGATAATGTCTTGATAT
>JANPLJ010000728.1:0-5590 GCA_031426475.1 Pirellulaceae bacterium
ATGTGATTTGTGGCTATGAAGACGCAATGTACTACATGTGGCGAGAACGTCGGCTTCCAACCAATGTCGACTTACGTGACTCGAAACTGGAGCTGAAAGAAGAGCGTGAACGGATTGCAAGGGTTTTTGAGCAAGGATTGACGAAACCGGTTGGCGTCGTCATGCCGCTGCGGCATGTGTGGTGGGCGACAACTCCGACATGGGTAAGCGGCCCTTGGAAGGTCCGTTCCGAAGAGATGTTTCTCTTGCCGGGCGACTCGCCGATGGGATATCGCCTGCCGCTTCAGTCGCTTAAGTACGAAGAGAAGCCTGAGCACGCTTTGGATTTTTTTACTCGTGATCCGCTGGAACGTGTAGGTCAACTGGCAACCAGCGATCAAATCCGACAGATCCAATTGCGGGCACTGGCATCGAACGAGTCGATCCATGGGCGTTTTCCGATTCACATGACCGAAGTATTAGATCCGGTGCAGCAATTCGCCGGTACCGCATCCGGGTTTTCGAAGAATCGGAATGGTTCTGCCTATGGTTCGTCATGGTATGGCGACTCGAATGCCAACGATGGCTCTTCTTTCTCCGATATGGCGATCGATCGAAGCGGCAATCCAGTCACCGTCGACACGCGATCCGATGACGCTTCGGCCTTAATTCCGACAGCCTTGTGCGTTGAGGTTCGCGAAGGTCGATTGCATGTTTTCTTGCCTCCAACCGATCGTTTGGAATCGTTCTTGGAGTTGATCGCCGCGATCGAGTTAACGGCAGAGGACCTACAGCTACCGGTGATGATCGAAGGTTATCAACCGCCTCATGATACACGGCTTCAACACATGAAGGTTACACCCGATCCAGGTGTGATCGAAGTCAACGTACACCCAGCCCATGACTGGAATGAACTGGTTTCTATCACGAACGGCGTCTACGAGGATGCTCGACAGACTCGATTGGGAACCGAGAAATTTGATCTGGATGGCCAACACACCGGGACGGGTGGAGGCAATCATGTGGTGTTAGGTGGGTTGACTCCAGCGGATAGTCCGTTCTTGCGACGACCGGACTTGCTCAAAAGCTTGATCATGTATTGGCACAATCATCCATCGTTGTCGTACATGTTTAGCGGCAAGTTCATAGGACCGACCAGCCAAGCACCGCGAGTGGATGAATCGCGAAGCGACGCGATCTACGAGCTAAAAATCGCTTGCCAACAAATCCAAAAGGACGTGCCGACTCCACCTTGGCTGGTGGATCGAGTTTTTCGGCATCTATTGGTGGATGTGACCGGCAACACGCACCGTGCCGAGTTCTGTATCGACAAACTGTACTCGCCCGATTCGTCGACGGGACGATTGGGATTGGTGGAGTTTCGCGGTTTCGAGATGCCGCCACATGCTAGAATGAGTTTGACGCAACAACTTTTGATTCGTGCGTTGGTAGCAAGATTTTGGGAGCAACCCTATGAAACCGAAATGGTCGATTGGGGAACGTCGCTGCACGATCGATTCATGCTGCCGCACTTCTGTTGGCAAGACTTTGGCGATGTGATTCAAGATCTTCGTGATTGCGGGTACGATTTCGAACTGAATTGGTTTGGCCCCCACCAAGAATTTCGTTTTCCTGTCATGGGCGAATTCTCTACGAAGTCGATTCATATCGAGCTTCGCAAAGCGATTGAGCCTTGGTACGTTCTGGGCGAAGAATCGACAGCAAGCGGTACATCTCGCTTTGTCGATTCGTCCGTGGAACGTTTGCAAGTCTTGGTTCGCGGTATGACTGACACGCGTCACGTTTTGACGTGCAATGGTCGCTGTGTTCCGCTGCATACGACAGGCGTTGAGGGCGAATTTATTGCGGGAGTTCGGTATCGGGCTTGGCAGCCGCCAAGTTGCTTGCATCCGACCATTCCGATCGATTCACCTTTGGTTTTTGACCTCATCGATTCATGGAACCAACGTTCGATCGGAGGTTGCCAATACCACGTCAGCAATCCAACGGGATTGAATTCGGCTGATTTCCCGATCAATGCATTTGAAGCGGAAAGCCGTCGCGCTTCACGATTCTTCAAGATGGGGCATACCCCTGGCAAGGTTCCACTGGCGAGGCTTGAAACGAATCGCGAGTTCCCGATGACGCTAGATTTTAGAAAAGACAGGTGGCAAACGATTTAGGGATGTTCGATTTTAACGAATGGCGCGGCGGAGTTCGCGAATGTCAGCTGAATTCGGGATGATCCTGCGGTTGTACGAATGGTCGTTTTTGGTACTCTAGAATGAAGGTGGGCCGCAGCCCATGCGAGACGGAGATGTTTGCATGGGCCGGAGGGCCAGTTGATGGACCTTCGCAATTCGCCAAGTGGGATATTATGCAAACGCAACAGCAAGGTTCGCCCGGCGATCCCCATCCCGTTGCCGCGACAAGCATCTTTACAGATTATCGCGCACCCGCCGAAGGATATGACGAACTATATTCTGCCGACGGGAAAATGCGCCCGCACTGGCGACGTTTCGCGTCGGTGATCGGTCGCATCGGCAATGACGAGTTGGCTCGTCGTTGGGCTCATGCAAAACGATTGATCCACGAGAATGGAGTCACGTTCGGAGCTTACGGGGATCCGCTTGATAAACCGCGGCCGTGGGAATTGGACGCGATGCCTCTTTTGATATCCCAAGACGAATGGGATATTGTCTCCGATGGATTGAAGCAGCGAGCTCGAGTGCTAGAGTTGACGCTGGCCGATCTTTATGGCCCGAGGAAACTGATTCGCAACGGCATCTTACCCCCGGAGATCCTTTTTGCGCATCCAGGCTACTACACTGCGTTGCATGGTTTGAAACCGAGTCTTGGGCGTTATTTGCACAATGTTGCTGCCGACTTGGGAAGGGCGCCCGATGGTGAGTGGTGGGTGCTAGCCGATCGCACAGAAGCACCTTCTGGGAGCGGATACGCGCTAGAGAACCGCGTGGTTTCCTCACGCATGTTGCCGGAAGCCTTTCGCGCTTGCAATGTCAGGCGATTGGCGGCTTATTATCGTGCGTTGCGTGAAACCTGCCACAAGATGGCCCCGCACCACAATGACAATCCACGAATCGTTTTGTTGAGCCAAGGGCCGCAGAGCAAGAACTATTTTGAAGATACTTACCTTTCGCGTTATCTGGGATATACGCTAGTCGTCGGTGCCGATCTCGCGGTTCGCGATCGCTCTGTTTGGCTAAAAACACTTGGCGGTCTTTTTCCGGTTGATGTGATTATTCGCCGCCCCAATACCGCGGATTGCGATTCGCTTGATCTACCGACCGAATCACCCGGGGCTATTTCTGGACTAGTCGATGCGGCGATGGCTGGAAATGTTGCGATTATCAATCCACTTGGATGTGGATTAGTTGAATCGCCGATTTTCATGGCCTACATCGGCGTGCTTTGCAAAGCACTGTTGGGCCAAGATCTGCGGTTGCCCAGCGTTGCAACGTGGTGGTGCGGTAATCCCCAATCCCGCGATTATGTCCTTGCGAATCTTGACCGATTAGTGATCAAGCGAGCTTTTCGTCGGCGTGGCAAAGAACGTAAAGCCACCAAAGAACTCAAGAGTTTAACAAACGAGCAATTGATCGAACGCATCATGGCCTCGCCTTCAGCGTATGTTGGTCAAGAACGCGTTTCTCGATCGTCGATTCCGAATTGGCGCGACGGCCACGTGACGTCAGCTTACGTTGCCATGCGAGCATTCATGATCGCGTCGGGCGACTCGTACGAAGTGTTACCAGGCGGACTGGCTCGTACTTCCAACGAACTTGTTTCATTGGAAGTCTCATTGGTGTCTGGCGAAGGCAGCAAAGACATATGGGTTCAGGCCAAGGAACCGCCGCCACAAGACACGCTGATGCAAGGACGCCTCGACACCGTCAAGCTTCGTCGCAGGGGCGACGATTTGCCGAGTCGTGTCGCGGACGACATCTATTGGCTGGGCCGACAAGTTGAACGAGCCGATCAAGCAGCTAGGTTGTTGCGAGCGGTGACCAACCGATTAACTAGTGAATCGGGAGGACATTTGCGTCCTGAGATGCCAATGTTGCTGAGAACAATGGTCGATCAAGGACAAATTGAACCAGGGTTCGTCGTCGATGGGATGCGTGATCAGCTGCCGTCGATTGACGAAGTTCTACCATTATCGATTTTCGACGCGTCTGCGCCTGGCTCTCTGCGTTCGATGCTCGCTTTAACCTACAGCACCGCTTCTCGCGTCCGCGATCGCCTCTCGGCCGATAGTTGGCGAATTTTGGTTCGAGTCGATGAGGCATTTCGGGCTCCCGAATCAGGAAGTAGCGACTTGGCTGACCTGCTAAACATGTCCAATGAACTGATCGTCGATTTGGCGGCGTTCATCGGAATGATGCAGGAAAGCATGACAAGAACCCAGGCCTACTATTTCATGGACTTGGGATTGCGGATCGAGCGGGCATCGCAGACTTCCAAGCTGTTGAGCAATTGTCTTTCGATTGACTATGAGATCCAAGGCGAAGTGCTTGAAGCCTTGCTTCAGATTTGCGATAGCGTGATGACTTATCGCTATCGCTATCTTTCCAATTTGAGCTACGTTCCGGTGTTGGATTTGTTGCTGACCGATGAAACCAACCCACGCAGCGTGCTATATCAGTTGCTTCGAATCAAAGAACGCGTCGACCAACTTCCGCGAAAGGACTCGCAACTGATGACGAACGAGCAACGCATATTGATGTCTGCTCTGTATTCCTTGCAAATGTTGGATGTTGAGACGATGGCCGAAAAGCACGCGTTGGGTGAACGACAAGACTTAACGAGCGTGTTCGATCAGCTAAGCATTGCATTGCCGCAGCTTTCGCAAGCTATTACGAACAAGTATCTTGTTCACGCAGGTCCGGCAAGATTGATGATATCCGTTGACCAAGCGCGAATGGATAAGCCATGAAATACCGAGTTACGCACACGACCAAGTATCAATACAGCCATCCGGTCAGCGTTTGTCACAACAAAGTTCACCTCTGCCCGCGCTCGTTACCTCACCAGGCGGCGAGCGGCTATCGTTTGTTGATCAATCCCGAACCTGCTGAGACGTCAGATCTAAACGACTACTTCGGCAACCGTGTAGATTATTTTGCGATTCAGGAACCACATCGCACGTTGACGGTCACGTCGACCAGCAACTTCGAAGTCCGTCCCATTCAACGACCACCGGAATTCGCGACGTCTCCGGCCTGGGAAACGGTTGCTCAATCGATCGCGACACGCCGCGATGAATCGAGTCTCTCGGCATTTCATTTCTCATTCCCTTCACGCCTCTCGCCACGCGAAGAGAAGTACGCAAACTATGCTCGTGAAAGCTTCGCAAAAAACCGACCTATCGTCGAAGCAGGTGCCGACTTAACGCGACGGATATTCGAGGACTTCCAGTACGATCCTCGAGCAACGACGGTCAGTACTCCGGTCGATGTCGTGTTCCAACAGCGAGCCGGCGTCTGTCAAGACTTTGCGCATCTGCAGATCGCTTGCCTGCGATCGATTGGATTGGCCGCTCGCTACGTCAGCGGCTATCTGCGCACCATCCCACCGCCCGGCAAAGAAC
>JANPLJ010000729.1:0-4777 GCA_031426475.1 Pirellulaceae bacterium
ATGCTGGTGTATTCAATTCCCGATCCCCCCAACGCGATCACCCGACTTTGAACCCAAGCCCCCCCAGGTCCAAAGACGTCGATCGATATCATCTTTATCGGCACCCCAATCCGTAAACTTTGTATAATCGGCAAAGTTTACATAAATTAACGAGGCCACATTGCTAGCGATTGAAACGTGGGGCGGCGGCTCCGCCCGCCGACAATCATTAGCCAGCGGACGGAGCCGCTGGCCCACTGGCTCGCGAGCGTTTGTCGGCCATGGTGTAAGATTTGTACGAGACTTATTGCTATCCTAAGGTGGTTGGTGATAACCCTGAGAAAGAGCGAATTCAAAATGATCCTTCGAATGCTATTACTTGCAGCCGTCATTGCTACAGTTCCTTCGCTCAACGCTGCGATGCAGCCCGAACCCTTGCATTCCCTTATGGAGGCCGCGGCTCTTGCCTCGCAAAGCTACGGCGTTAAGCACCCGAGAGTTCTGCAGCTGAATAAAGAGATCGATCGACGTTTGGCCGCGGGCGATCGTATCGATTCCGAGGCGATCGAACGGCGACTGCTGGAACTTGTCGAAGGCCGAAACGAACTTCGAAAGAAATATGGTGCTCGTCATCCGAAAACGATCGAGAATGCCAAGCGGATTCATGCCATTGCAGGGCTATTAATCAGCGCAGAATAGCCATCAAATAGGTCGGGGGTGTAGAATAGGGGCAAATGCAACAGCTCTCAAGTAACGATGGAACACCGAACCCTTCGCCTAGCGATCGCGAGATCAACCTCCGTACGCCTCTGAAGTACTTGCCATCGATCGGTCCGAATCGAGCGGCCTTGTTGGAGAAGCTCGACGTACGTCGTGGTGTTGATCTACTGTTCCTTTTCCCGCGAAGTTATCAGGAGATCGCACCAACCAGACCGTTTCAAGAACTGGAAGCCAATCTGCATTGCAGCGTCGTCGGAACGATCGAATCGATGGACGTTCGAAGTTACGAAGATGGACGAAGCAGCCTTGGGGTTTTGCTGGCAATCGAAGGTGGCGGCTTCGTAAGATTGGTCTGGTATAACCAACCGTACCGTCGAAACAACTTGGCGCGTGGAATGCGGCTGGTGGCGACGGGAGTTACAAAATCGACAGGCATTTCTTGGGAAATAAGGCATCCTGAGATTGAGACACTCTCTGAGAACGATCCACCTCCACGCGCGAAGCCGCTTCCGATCTATCCATTGACCGAGGGCCTTCAGCAGCGGCAAGTCAGATCGATGGTCGATGTAGCATTAAAACATTTAGCCGGAAGCTTACCGGATGCACTTCCCGACGACTTTCGTTCGAAGCATGACTTGCTTTCCTTTCAAGATGCCATTCGCCAGATCCATCAACCCGAAACGATGGAAGAAGCCAACAACGCTCGGTTTCGTTTTATTTTCCAAGAGTTGCTGGTCTATCAACTTGCGATATCGACGCGACGTTATCGCATGCGACACGATCGACCGGCCAAGCCATTGGAAGCGACTGGTCAGATCCATGCAAGAATTTTGAAACGCTTAGGTTTCGAATTGACAGGTGATCAATCCAAGGCGATCGCAGAAGTAGCGCACGATATGGGACTCTCGATTCCGATGAACCGGCTACTCCAAGGTGACGTCGGAAGTGGAAAGACAGTTATCGCACAATATGCAATGCTCTTGTCGGTCGCGCATCGGCATCAAGCTGCATTCATGGCCCCGACCGAAATCCTGGCCCGCCAGCACGCGGATCGACTCACCCGAAGTCTCGCTGGCAGCCAATGCCATGTCGAGTTGCTAACGGGATCGATGCCCGGCCGCGAGAAACGTGAATTGCTTGAACGAATTGCTATCGGCACAGTGGATATTGTGGTCGGCACGCAAGCCTTGTTGAGTGAGAAAGTTCAATTTGCCAATCTCGGCCTCGTCGTGATCGACGAACAGCATAAGTTTGGGGTCGAACAACGCGCGACGCTGTGCGACAGTCGCTTGCAGCCTCATTACCTAGTGTTGTCGGCAACTCCGATTCCACGAACGCTTACCATGACCGCAATGGGCGATCTGGATGTATCGATTTTACGAGAGAAACCGCCTGGACGCGCACCCGTTCATACTTACCTTGGAAAACAGGAACAGCTTGCGAGTTGGTGGTCCTTCGTGGTGAAGCAAGTCCAAAGTGGTCGACAGGCCTACGTGATCGTACCCCGCGTCGTCGGAGACGAAGAGGAAGATATTGCTGGAGCGGATCAGGTATGGCAACAATTGAAAGCCGGGCCGCTTATTGGATTGCGGGTTGAACTGCTACACGGACGAATGAGCAGCGACGAGAAAGCCAGGATTCTTCAAGAATTCACTCGCGGCGAAATCCAAGTCCTGGTCGCGACGACCGTCGTTGAAGTCGGGATCGATGTTGCGAATGCTACCGTCATGACGATTCTCGACGCCGATCGACTTGGGTTGGCCCAGCTGCATCAATTGCGAGGGCGAGTATCGCGAGGTTCGACGCCCGGCTACGTTTGCGTGTTCGCTAAAGGGGGCGTCGCTCCGGAAGAAAACGCTCGACTATCCGCTTTAGCAACCACGGACGATGGCTTCCGACTTGCTGAGCTTGACTGGAGCCTTCGCGGGCCTGGGAATTTGCTCGGAACGCGTCAAAGCGGCTTGCCTCCGTTTCGAATCGCGGATCTCGTTCGCGACAGCGAGATCGCCAAACAAACGCACGATGTCGCCATTGAGATCATCAACGTCGACCCGCTGTTGGAAGATCCTGCCTGGATTCGTGTTCGCGAACAAGTCTACGGACGGCACGGCGACATGCTTAGTCTGGGTACAATCGGTTGAACGCAATTTTTCGATGGTAGCGGTAAGTCCTTTTATCCGGAGTTGATTGATGAGTATTTCCGCAATTCTTTGCATGAGCGTCGCCTGGATCTTCGTGATTGGGTCGGCAGTGATCTGCCTGCGCAAGATCGTTGGATAGAAAAAGCGGTCAGCCGCATTCATTTTTTCGGTGAATCCGTGCAACAACACTTTGCCTAAGACGTTTTGGCATCCTACAGTTCGTTTGGGTTGGTCTTCCCATCCCAGATTCGCATCCGTAGGGATACTATGAGCCAAGCCACAAAACTTTCGCTAGAAGAGGTCTTAGAAAAGACTCAATTGCCGGCCTTGCCAGGCAGCGCCGTGAAATTGTTGGAGCTATCTCAAGATCCAACGAAAGGCCCTCGAGATTTCGCTCGTCCAATCGAAGCCGATATTGGATTGATGGGCCAAGTACTGCGTTTTGTGAATTCGTCGTATTTCGGATTCTCTCGAGAAATCTCCAGTGTCGAGCAGGCGATATCGTTGGTTGGAATTCGTCCGATCAAGAACTTTGCTCTCTGGAGTGCTGTTTTCAGTATTATTCCGAATCCTAAGATTGGCGGCTTCGACTTGAAGAGCCTCTGGATGGATTCGTTAAGACGAGCCGTCTTTTCGCGAGCTATCGGTCGCGCGATGCGTTTGCCGAATGCGGAAGAACTTTTCAGTGCCGCATTGCTTCAAGACATGGCGATCCCTGTACTTTTGGAAGCGCTGCCAGAGGTCTATGCCACGCTTGTAAAGCGTCGCGATCTCGAAGGGACAAGGCTTTCAACGCTGGAACGCGAAGTCCTGGGTTGGGACCATGCGGAGGCGGCTGCCGCGCTTTGCCGGACTTGGCATCTCCCGACGGATTTCGCCAAACTCATCGAACGCCATCCCTCGGTGGATGAGCTGCTCAATGGAAGTGTCGACGAAATCGATTGCGCTTGCGTTGCAGTCGCAGCGTTGCTGCCAGCGTGTACCGACAATGAATGGCTAGAACAACACGATTTCTTCCATGGAGTCAGTCGCGTTTCCGCCGCGCACCATATCGATTTCACCAGCCTATTCTTAGGCGTCGATAAAGACTTCGAAGAATTCGCACCCTTGCTCGGTCTGCCGCTCCCAAAGAGATCGCTCGCTGATTGGTTTCGCGAAGCTGCCAAAACCGCTCGAGCGTAGCACCAACACGGCTGATTCGCTGAGACTTCTGGTTGCTCGGGATTTTCGAATTTGCTTGAACGAAGGCGGTTGCACGTTACAATTGTGCTTGCCGCCAAACGATTTCCGTTCTGGCTTCTGCTTGAATAGATTTTCCTGTGAGAAGCATTGAAAGATGGATCGAGAAACGCTTAACCAAGCCATCAACGAAGGTCTCGTTCGCATCACAATGAATGATGGTTCGATATTTGATATTGTCGATCCCAAAACGGTGCTTGTCGATGCAACGACTGCCTATGTTCTGCAGCGGGCGGTGGACGGCAAAATGCGAGCTGTTTGGCTTTCGCTGGTTTGCATGTGCAAGGTCGAACGACTTCTGACGGCACCCATCGCTTTATGATCCCAAAGCGACATGGATGGACGGCTTTTTCGTTCGTGCCATAACTCCGAGGACTTCGAGCCTTTACTTTTCAGGTTCTTCAGGAATTTTAATGGCATCAATGTGAGTAGCTGGATGGCGTCGAATACGGCATTTTCGGGATTGCCGGTCTATCTCGTTTCCGTCTGAAGCAAGGCTCGGCGTTTGCCGGTTGGCGTTAGAAAACGCCGTGTAGAAACCAGGTTCGTAGTTTGAGATCTCGATAGATCCATAGCCAAGCTCCGCGATCGGTTTCGATGCGATAGTAGTCGCGGCGTTGATTGGCTCCCTGCCACCATCCACTCTCGATCCGTTCTGGTCCCCAGCTTTGCACGACAGCATGCATCTGGCCGTCGAA
>JANPLJ010000730.1:0-2798 GCA_031426475.1 Pirellulaceae bacterium
TCGACGTACCACGCTCTGGCGAGCGTAGCTACCTGTTTAGAAACAAAGCCTAGCACGAAAATGCTATCGATTCTCGATTTTATCATGCGAAGTACCGGCGAACTGCGAGAGATATCCGAATTTGTCTTCCGATCACTCAAGACTGGATGTGGCACTCGCTTGATTCATTGCAAGAGGCGCGACTTGCGATTGTTGATTGTCGCGGGCCACGATGTCCCCAATGAACAAGTGGTACTCTGATAAGAGTGTGCCCTTCTCAAGGTGAACATTCTTCAAAGCCACCGCGTATTCGGCGCGGGATTGATAGTATCGTTGCTGGGAATCGGCAAGTCTCCGCTGAGCGTCCAGAAGCTGTTCAATGTTGACGGGTAGTCCGGCCTTTCGGTTGGCTTCGATTGAATCCACAGCGTCAGCGGCTGCGAAATAGCGATTAAAATTGGATTCTGTTTGGAGATAGGCTCTTTCCACTTCGGCGACCATGGAACCAAGATCGTTCACGACGCGACGTTCCTGTTCTCGCAGGATCAATTCCTCGCGGCGAAGAAGCTGTTGGGCGTTTTGCCAGGCAGCGTGTGCTTGCCGAAAACCGATCGGCAGGGATAGTTCGAATCCTGTTTCCCATTCCTGGAAATCTCCGGTTCCCAGATCGCCGTAAGCGCTGTTGCTGCCCATCAGGTTCCGATCGAGTCCGCGAAAGCGATACTTTCCATAAATATCGAATTGTGGTAGCAGATAATTCTTGGCCGCCAACTGTTCCAATCTTCGACGTTCGACGACCAATCGCTGCCTACGAATCTCGGGGCGATGTTGCACGGCTTCACTGGCGATCGAGTTCCAATCGAAAATCATCGGCGCATTGGTTGGCTCATCCGACGGACGAAGAATTCGATCATCACGAAGCGGTAGCCCTGCAATAAGGCGCAGACGCCGTTCGGCAGCTTGAACCCCACCGATTCCGGAAAAAATCCCTCCCTCGGTTCCATTCCCGCTTTGCGATCGCTGGCTCGATTTTCCGGCGATCGAGTCCTTTAGTTCCGATTGAAATCGAAAATACTGCTCGCGAGCCAATGCTTCAGCAGTTCCCGATTGACGGCTTGCTTCTTTTTGGGCTTGGTACACCAACCATGTTTCGCGACTTTTCTCCATGGCAACGTTCTTTGCATCGTAGTCGCGGTAGGCGAAATACAAATCCCAATACGCATTGATCACATCGCTGACATACTTCCGCATCGAAGTTTCAAATTCAACTTCGCTAATGTCCATATTCACTTTTGCGATCAATACACCGTTGTAGATACCGGGCGCCGAGTTGGGGCCTGTGCTTCGACTCGAAATGGGGCCAGCAATTCGATTGAACGTGGTGCCACCGCCCTGCAAAAGCGATTGGCGGACTTCGCCTTCAACCTGTGTTTGCCAAGCGCTTGGGAAGATATTTCCTGTCGCGTTGCTGAAGTCGTAGTCCGTAATGCTTCGGAGCGCAACGCGAGAACCGCTCGCCGTTCGTTTGCTCAGCTGGGCGACGTAATCATGACGATCTTGCTTGAATACATTCGAGCCACCGCCAAAAAAGCGATTGTTGAATCGTCGGTCGTTTTTCTGAAACGTCCCCAAGACATCCAGCTGGGCGTCAAATGCGCTGAGAGCCGCTTGCATCCCATACTGTGGATCGGTCTGTTGGATCGCTTGCTTGTTTTCGGTCGTCATGGACTGGGGCGAGCTAAGAACCGTTGCGCCAAGGTCTCGAAGCACCTGCGCGTTCGTCAAAGCCAGGTCCAGTGCTTGTGTCAGTGAGATATCCCAATAATTGGTCGTCCCGTTGCTTTCAAATTCGCTCAGTGTGCGAGGTTGTTCGGAGACAATTACGGGAACGTCGGACGCATTCCGAGAATCGACTCGCTGCATGATCCAGTCGACCTCTGTCGTGTCGTTGAAGACCGTCTGTTTGGCTTGTCCGTACGTTCGACATCCAACATGAAGCATCGTCAGCAAACAAGATGCCACCAAGAAGGCGAGATGGGCCCGCGAATCTTGTCGAATTGTCGGTTTTCGGGTATCGGCGAACAACATTTCAGCTACCAAACACTCGCGTTGAGAAACGACGAAAGGACGCTCACTCCATTCATCTATCGAACTGCTAGAATCGGTACGATCATTTCAAACGGAAAAATCGTAAAGATCCGATGGATACGATCCTATCGTCTTTTACTTAATCGTTATGACCGTTAAAGCAGGCAGAAATTGCCCAGATCGCCTGCCTTGCGAAAGAGCCCGTTTGAGACACGAAATCTTCTACCTTCAACAAAATGCATGGGTCAATGACAGGATAAAACGGTGTAGGATGGTAAGTTGCGACGAATAGAGAAGCCCGTGCGGGTCCGTTTAACGTTCGTCACGGGAAGGAGTGGGATTCAGACTTTCGTAGATGTCCAATACTCATCATTCATCCGATTACGTTCTTCTCGATGCCGTTGAGCAATACCTGGCTAGGCTCGAAGCATTGATCTACGATTGCGCGGGCAGCAAGGATTTTTTTGACGAATTGATTCGAGGCTTGATCCAGCATTGTGGAGCCTCGACAGTCGGGGTGTGGCTGATCGAAGATCAACAACCTCAGTGTTTGGCTGGCTCCCATGACTACGCAGCGACGCTTCCGAAAACGCTGATCGATAAAGCATTGACCGCGGAAAAGCATAGCGCGGCCAAAATCGTAACCGCAAAGAATTTGATCGATGGGATCGAGGTATTGCGCGTTCTCTCGTTAAGCCAAATCGCGAACGACGCAGCCTTGATTTTAGATG
>JANPLJ010000731.1:0-2240 GCA_031426475.1 Pirellulaceae bacterium
CGAAAAAACAAAGAAACGGATAGACTTACGCTATTATCAAGGAAGCGCGAATCGTGTCGAGTAGGCGTCAGGTGAACGTGAATGAAGGTCTTGCACAAACTCCATGAAATATATGCTCAGATCGATTTCGCACGCCGCGAAGGAAAAACGATTGGCCTGGTCCCGACGATGGGAGCGTTGCACGAAGGACACTTCTCATTGGTTCGCCAATCTGCCTCACAATGTGACGTGACCGTTGCCACAATCTTCGTGAATCCCTCGCAATTTGGGCCTAAGGAGGATCTAACTCGCTATCCGCGAACTCTAGACAATGACCTTGCGGGGCTCATGAAGGCGGGTGCCGGCGTTGCATTCGTTCCTGAATCGAGCGATATCTATGCCGATGGCCATTCAACCTGGATCGAACCGCCGTCGGTTGCTCGTCCGTTGGAAGGCGAGTTTCGTCCTGGGCATTATCGGGGTGTTGCTACCGTTGTATTGAAACTGTTCAACCTCATTCCGGCAACCGTCGCCTATTTTGGCCAAAAGGACTACCAGCAATTGCAGGTCATTCGACGCATGGTGGAAGACTTGAACATCCCGATTCGAATTGAAGCCTGCCCAACGGTTCGAGAGGCAGACGGATTGGCGATGAGCAGCCGGAATCGCTATCTCAGTTCGACCGAAAGAGAAACGGCAACGTGTTTATCGAAAGCCTTGCAGCGAGTGGCGGAGTTGGTCGAGTCGGGAGAAATCGACATCGCGGTGCTGGAATCGGCGATGCAATCGATTCTCTTGGAAGCTGGCGTATCCATGATCGATTACGCTCGTGTTGTCGATGTTGACACGCTAGAGACAATGAAGTCGCTAGACTCCCCGAGCGTTGCATTGATTGCCGCCCGCATCGGAGCAACGCGCCTCATCGACAATCGCATCATTCGACCACTTGAATAGGGATTTGCGGGAGCCGATGGCTTTACGTCCACGGAGGCCGTCTCGCTTTCGAGACCACGGTAGGCCGGAACAAGCAGCTAGTTGCGTTCGTCAATTTGAGAAAGATAATCTGCGCTGTTCCGGCAATCGGGAACCTCGGTTTTGCCGGAACGGCGTCGCCGACGTTTTATTCAACATCCAAGTTTGCTAGCGACTTGTTCCGGCCTACTGAAAAATCAGCGACGGTTTATCATTTTCCGTCCGCAGCCAACTTCGCTTTCTCCATCGCTCGATTGAACCGCACGGCGATGGGTGAATAGATTGCGAGCACAAAAACCATGGCCGCCGCCAACATTGCGAAGTAGACTCCAGGTTCCATTGTTGGATACAGCCGAGTAATGGGAGCATTGATGAGTAGGTTTGCCAGGAAAACCACCGCCAACCAACAAGCGGTCACAAAGCTTTTCATCGACGGAGGCGCGGCCACAAACGCCAGTTCCAAGCCCGTAATCGAAACCAAGATTTCTGCGACCGTCAGAATGAGGTAAGCGAAAACCTGCCACCAGACACTCGTGCGTTCGTCAGGTTTGACCCAAGAAATTACCTCGATCGTGGCTTTGGTTGGTTCTGAACCCAATGCGGCGACGGCTGCACTTGACTTCATCAAGGGTTCCAGAATTCCTCCCGCTTTCAGTTCTTCGGCCGAGGGAGGGGACGCAGCATGACCATTTGACACACTGACAACCTGACCATTCGAAAGTGTGAGCGATCCGTTTGTGAATTCCAGTTTCTTGTTCTGCGAGTTGTAGATCCAATCTGACGCCGAGATCTTAACCGCCCCAAACTCAACATCACCCGATTGGACCTCCGACAATTTGGTTGCAGAAGAAGCCGCAACAAGTTCACCTTCGGGAAAGGTCAACTTTACTGAATCTACCGCTTCGCCAGCCAGGAAGCCAGCGATGCTCATAATGACCATGCTCAAGCCTGTCAGTGCATAGCCAAGCGCGATCTTGCTCGTAGCCTTGAGCGGGAATATCTTAAAAATGGCAACGCTCACGGGCACTAAAAGCACGATGAACAAGGGATTAAACGCTTGAATACTATCCGGTGGAGTCGGACGGCCAAACAAAGTGCAATCCATGTAAGTGTTTGCAAAGAATATCCAAGTACTGGCAGATTGGTCGAAAATAGCCCAGAAGAACATCACGGTCAGAAAAAGACTACCGATGCGGCCTAGTGTCTCCATCTTCAAACGATTGTCGGCCGCCTTATCTTCCGGTGACACGTACTTCGTATAGACAGGCAAACCGGTAACGGTCCGACCC
>JANPLJ010000732.1:0-1318 GCA_031426475.1 Pirellulaceae bacterium
GCGGTGCGGCGCCGCCCCGGGACGAGGTCAAGGTCACGGCGGGCCTTCGCGCGAGTCGTCGGGTGCGGCAGCGGGTCTGCCCGCTCCGCGCCGCACTGTCGCCGTCACCTGGCCGTCGCGGAGGTGGGCCGGAACGGCGCACCGTGACTCGGACATCGCCGCAGCGCATTGATGCCACTTCCGCTCGACTTATCTCTTGATATTATCTCGTCCAGTCCAATACGACCTTTCCGCAATTCCCCGATTCCATCGCAGCGAATCCTTGTTCGAAATCGGTAAAGTGAAATCGGTGCGTGATGACGGGTTTGATGTTGAGGCCGCTTTCGAGCATCACGCTCATTTGGTACCACGTTTCGTACATCTCGCGACCGTAGATCCCCTTGATGGTCAGCATGTTGAAGATGACCTTGTTCCAGTCGATATCGATACGCTCGCTTGGGATGCCGAGCATCGCGATCTTCCCGCCATGGCACAGGTTATCAATCATCGAGCGAAACGCGCTCGCATTGCCGCTCATCTCCAGCCCGACATCGAAACCTTCCTTCATACCAAGTTTTTTTTGCACCTCTTCAAGACGTTCATTCTTCACGTTGACGGCCAGCGTCGCTCCCATGCTTCGCGCAAGCTCGAGTCGGTAGTCATTGACATCAGTTATCACCACATGCCGAGCACCTGCGTGCTTCACCACCGGAATCGCCATGATTCCAATCGGTCCCGCTCCGGTGATGAGGACGTCTTCTCCTAGGCATTCAAACGCAAGCGCCGTATGTACCGCATTGCCAAACGGATCGAAGATGCTGGCAACTTCTAAATCGACGCCGTCGCGATGATGCCAAACGTTCGTCATCGGAACACTTATATATTCAGCAAACGCGCCCTCGCGATTCACGCCGATGCCGACCGTGTCTTTACAAAGATGGCGTCGACCTGCCAAGCAGTTACGACATCGACCGCAAACGACATGGCCTTCGGCGCTCACGATTTCACCGGGATGGAAATCGCTCACATTGGAGCCGACGGAGATGACTTTCCCGACAAATTCGTGACCGACGACCATCGGTACGGGAATCGTCTTCTGGGCCCAAGCATCCCATTTATAGATGTGGAGATCCGTACCACAAATCCCCGTCTTGAGGACTTTGATCAGGACATCGTTGATGCCGACGATGGGCTCGGGTACATCTTGCAACCATAAACCGCGTTCGGAGTTCGCTTTGACGAGTGCTTTCATAGCATATAATGAAACTAATTCTTAGATGAGTTGCGTCGAAATTCGAAAAAACAGACTGTAGTAGCTACGTTCGCCAGAACGTGGCTG
>JANPLJ010000733.1:0-6106 GCA_031426475.1 Pirellulaceae bacterium
ATCGCAATCAAATTCGATCTTCCTATTTGAAGGTAGTCGACGAACTAAGAGTATCAAAGGAATTCGACGAAATGAGGCGAGCGCGGGATGCGGAAATCAAGAGAACGGAAGCGATGTCAAGAATGTATCGCGACGAACAGAGCAAGCTTGAGAAACGCGTCCGGAACGAACTGAGACAACCGTTCGGTGACATGGATGGTACGGAACGCTATCGATGATCCGTAGACTGATGATTTCAACTTTTTTGATCCTTGCCATGTATTCACTTGGTTGGATGGCGTCGCTAGTCCAGTGGAACCAGCGTCGACCTACTGCGCCGGCTTTGCAACGCACACACAATTGTCGAGTTGGCCTGACGACAACACCCGAGCGAGCGAGTTTTCAAACGGGTGATCGCGTTGACATTCTTGCTGGTCACGCGGAAGATTGGAAAATCATCGCGTTGGACGCGGTTGTGATCGGTGCATCGCCCGTGTCGATATGGATCGGGGTAAAATCCGAAAATGAATGGCTTGTCCAGCAGGATCTCCACAACAGGGAGACGTGGAAGGTTCAAAGGACGATATCATTAGAATTGCCAAGTTCCGAGGATGAGCACCCGATAACAGCCAATCGCAAGTAGCGAACGACCATGCAACACGACACAACTATCCAAATTCGACATGCCGTCCCATCCGATCTGCCTGCAATCGTCGTTATCTACAACCAGTCGATCCCAGGCGCCTGGTCAACGGCGGACACCAAGCCGATCACGGTCGAGGATCGATTGGATTGGTTCAATAAATTTGACCGCAACCGTCGCCCGATCTGGGTTGCCGAATGCGAAGGAAAAGTGGTTGCCTGGGTCTGCCTTACTTCGTTCTACGGCGGTCGCCCCGCATACGACGCGACTGCTGAAATCAGTCTCTACATCGCATCCGATTACCAACGAAAAGGGCTTGGCCGGTACCTCAAAGAATGGGTGATCGCACGCTGCCCAGGACTGGGTGTGACAACGTTGCTGAGCATGTACTTCGACCACAACGATGCAACGCGACGGCTGAATGAAAGTCTCGGGTTCAAAGTTCTAGGCCATTTGACGGAAATTGCGACCATTGATGGGCAAAAGCGTGGTCTCGTCATCGGGGCCTTACGAATACCTCCGCCTTTGGATTGACCTCAATGCGGCTTTTTTACAAGCCGATGCGTCGAAACCACAAGACTTCATACGCAACATCGACTAAATTTTAATTAGGCTTCCCTGCTTTCGTAGCCGAAGTCGTCAGACTTCGGATGAATCGCGATGGTCGTCGCCTTTCGAGCCGCATCCGAATTCTGACGAATTCGGCTACCTAGTTCCCGCCCAAAGCACCCTAGCCGCTTTAGAATACTCGATCCCACTCAGGTGTTGAATGCTGAAATCGATCAATGCAGTATTTTGCTTTGCCGTCTGTTTCGCTTCGTTTCGATCGCCATGTGTTGCAGCCGACGAGAGAAAACCAGACGAGCTGGCGAAAGAAGTCTATGCGATTCTGAACCGTTCGTGTTTCGAATGCCACGGTCCTACAAGACAAGATGGTAGCCTGCGACTCGACTCTCGCGAAGCGATCGTCGAGGGTGGCGATAGCGGTTCTCCGATCGATTTAGACGAACCGAAGAATAGCGACCTTCTTCGACGAATCGAACTCCCCAAGGGCCATGACGAAGTAATGCCCAAACGAGGTGCCGTGCTCACCAAACGCGAAGTGAATCTCGTTCGCGAGTGGATTTCGCGTGGAGCGGGATGGTCGACCGATGCAGCAAAGCAAATGCACTGGTCGTATGTTGCGCCCAAGAGACCATCCGTCCCGAATTCCAATAGTGTTTCCCAAACGCATCCCATCGATGCGTTCGTCCAAGCTCGACTAGAACACGAAGGCTTAAAACCCTCGGCCGTCGCGGACGCACGCGTTCTGGCGCGCCGTTTACATCTCGACATTATCGGATTGCCTCCGACTCCGGCTGACGCGGATGCATTTGCTCATGATGCAGCGATTGATTTACAAGGAACGGTCGAACGATGGGTTGATCGACTATTGCAATCCCCACAGTATGGCGAAAAGTGGGCTCGCCCCTGGCTCGATGCGGCCCGATACGCCGACTCGCATGGTTTCCAACGCGATGATCTTCACGAAGTCTGGGCCTATCGTGATTGGGTGATCCAAGCGCTCAACAATGATCTCCCGTTCGACCAATTTACGATCGAACAGTTGGCAGGTGATCTTCTACCGAATCCAACCGAGTCTCAGTTGGTCGCGACTGGCTTCAATCGTTGTTCGCCATGTAACGTCGAAGCAGGAACGGATCCTGAAGAGAATCGCTACAACCAAGTCGTCGATCGAGTCAACACGCTCGGATACGTTTGGCTGGGTTCGACGCTCGAATGCTCTCAATGTCATAACCACAAGTACGACCCTTTTACGCAAAAGGACTACTACGGACTCTTTGCGTTTTTCAATCAGAGCGAACTCGAAGCCGATCGAGCGAATCCTAAAATCCCCGGTTCAATTCGGTTCAACGGACCGTATATGGACCTCAAAATCCCAGCAAGCGAGGGCGAGAACGAGCAGCTAGATCAAAAGATCGCGAGTGCCAAGGCGAAACTTCAGGCCGCCATCGCGAAAGCAGAAAAACTCAACGGGGCCAACGCTGCTAGCGCTGCTAACAGCGCCCCGGCCGACAAGATCAGAATCTTGAAGCCCATCGATTTCGAATCGCAAGCAGGCTCGAATTTTGAACTCCTCGACGATGGATCCGTCTTGTTAAGCGACGATAACACGCCGGACACCGATACGTATTCCATGACGATCGATGTCAGCGATGGGCCGATGGTTGGGCTTCTTTTAGAAACATTGACCGACCCGTCGTTACCCGGCACGGGACCAGGACGTGGTGACGCAACAAGACCGAACTTCGTGCTTACATCCTTTGAAATCCGCCCCACCGATAGCTCTGGGAATGTCAGTTCGAAGTCGATCGCTCTGACCGACGCCAAATCGGATTTTTCTCAAGGTGGATACGATGCATCGAAAGCCATCGATGGCAAGGAAGACCGCTTTGGCTGGGCGATCTCTCCGAAGTTTAAGCAACCGCACTCGGCAACGTTTCGAGTTGCCAATCCTGCAGAATTGGAAGGTACGACTCAGCTGAACGTGCGCATGGTCCAGAACAACGGCGCAGCGCGAACGATCGGACGTTTTCGACTTTCTGCAATCACTCGCGACTACGAAAGTACCATTCCTACTAAGACCGAAGAATCACCTCAGATCACAAAATTCCGAAAAGCTTTAGAAGCACTTGAAGAACAACGTGATAACAAGCCAAAACCGAAAACGTTGGTAATGCGAGAAGTCGAAGAACCGAGGATGTCGACGATGTTTGCGCGTGGCGACTTCCGGAGTCCAGGCGATGCCGTTGAACCGCATACTCCGGGAGTGCTGCACCCGTTCACGATCGAAGGTCCACGCAACCGATTGGCGCTGGCGAAATGGCTTGTATCCCGAGATAATCCGCTCGTCAGCCGCGTGATCGCGAATCGGATGTGGTTGGAGGTTTTCGGAGCGGGCTTGGTAACGACTCCGGAAGATTTTGGACTCAAAGGCGAAGCTCCAACGCATCCAGAGTTACTTGACTGGCTGGCCATCGAGTTCATGGAGAATGGATGGTCTCAAAAAGAACTATTGCGTACGATTCTCACCAGTGAAACATATCGACAATCATCGCGGATCACCGCCGACGGACTTTCGCAAGATCCACATAATGCTTTGTTGGCACGTGGGCCCCGTTTTCGATTATCAGCCGAATCGATCCGCGATAATGCGTTAGCGATCTGCGGCTCACTCTCGCTCAAACAATTCGGTCCACCGATTCGACCGCCACAACCGGATGGCCTTTGGAAGAAAGTGGGCGGACAGCAGTACGACTATCAAGTGAGTCCCGGTGAAGATCAATATCGACGCGGCGTATATGTCGTCCTGAAGCGTATGTCCCCGTACCCGAGCTTTATCAATTTTGATGCTACAGCGAGACTCGCATGTCGCGTCAATCGCGGTCGTTCCAATACGCCCCTTCAGGCATTGACGCTGCTGAACGATCCTGTTTATGTGGAAGCCGCTCAGAAGTTAGCTGGTCGCGTTCTCGAAGACATCCAAACGTCCAACCTAGATGAGCAACTCGACTATGCGTTTCGGTTGGCTGTATCGCGGATGCCGAGCGAGTCGGAGCGCGGCGCGTTGCGTAAACTGTTTGAATCCGAGAAAGCGGCCAATGATTCGACGATCGGTGACAAGGAAGCTTGGTTTTCAATTGCGTCGGCCATTCTCAATCTCGACGAAACCATCACAAAGGAATAGGACAATGACAATCATTCCCTCGGCATCCCTGCCTACAACTAAAGATCGGCGAGGCTTCTTTCGTCAAGGTGGCCTCAGTCTCGGTTCCGCTGCGCTCGGGTCACTGTTACACCAGTCGATGGCATCCGCTGACAATCCACTAGCTGCCAAGAAAGGGCACCTTCCTGCGCGCGCCAAGAGTGTGATCTACCTGCACATGATCGGTGCCCCATCGCATCTCGATCTGTTTGATCCCAAACCTGAATTGGTCAAGCACGATAACGAGGTTTGCCCAGAGTCATTCCTCGCAGGAAGACGTTTCGCATTTATCGGTGGTGAAATGCGATTGTCAGGTTCGAAGTCGAAGTTCGCTCAATCCGGTCAATGTGGTCATTCTTTCTCGACGATGCTACCGCATCTTTCGAAAGTCGCGGACGAGCTTTGCATGGTGCATTCCCTGCATACCGAAGAGATCAACCATGCGCCGGCCCAAATTTTCCTGCATACCGGTTTCGGCCGCGGGGGGCGACCAAGCTTGGGTTCTTGGGTGACGTATGGCTTAGGATCGGAGAATGAAGATTTGCCCTCGTACGTTGTTCTCCAAAGCGGACCCGCGAGCGGCGCGGGGTCGAGTACTTATTCGAGCGGCTTCTTGCCAAGCGTGCATCAAGGTATCCCATTCCGTTCCGAGGGCGACAGCGTGCTTTACCTTTCCAACCCCAAGGATCATCCGGCCGAGAGTCGTCGGCGCGTTCTCGATACGGTAGGCTCGTTGAACCAAGCTCATCTAGCCGACGTTGGAGACCCCGAGATTGCGACGCGTATCAATCAGTACGAGATGGCCTATCGAATGCAAACGAGCGTTCCAGAACTCATGAACATCGATGGCGAGACAGAGGATACGCTCAAACTATACGGAGCCAAACCAGGCAAAGGCTCATTCGCCAATAACTGTCTCTTGGCGCGGCGGTTGGTGGAGCGTGGGGTGCGCATTGTCGAACTTTACGATAGCGATTGGGATCATCACGGCAACATCGAGAAACGTCTGGCGGATAAGTGTTTGGACGTCGACCAGGCCGCAGCTGCTTTGATTACCGATCTTAAACAACGTGACATGCTCAAAGACACTCTCGTGATCTGGGGCAGCGAATTCGGGCGCACACCTCTCGCGCAAGGTATTGATGGCTCTGGCAAGAAAGCCGCCGTCGGTCGCGATCATCACAAAGATGCCTTTACGGTTTGGCTAGCCGGAGGCGGGATCCGCGGTGGCGTTTCGTACGGGACAACCGACGAATTCGGTTTCAGCATCGCGGAAAATCCCGTTCACGTTCACGATCTCAATGCTACGGTTCTCCATCTCTTGGGCCTGGACCACGAGCGATTGACCTACAAGTATCAAGGCCGTGAATTCCGACTCACCGACGTCAGCGGCCACGTCATGACCGACTGGCTGACGTAGGTTCGTTTAGTCAGGACTTCTACTTGTGGGACTTGTAACGATCGGTTGGTTGGGGGAGGATGCGCTAGATTCGTGGCCTGAACGATTGCACCGAACGTTCGAAGCCGGAATTTTTCACACTTTCCATACCGTTTGGATCGCTGAGATACGCAACGTTGTCAACGGCGGCCTATTGCCTGCTGATTTCTATGCTTTGGCAGAACAACACATGGTCGGATTCATCGCAAAAGTAGCAGACGATCTTTAATCGTCGTCACGTGAATTACCGTCGATGGGGTTGTCATCGAGGGTCGCATCG